>JBDKTO010000026.1 GCA_039680175.1 Veillonellales bacterium
GGATGGCGGATTTAGAGGATTCTAAAGAATCTCAAGTTGACTCTCAGAAAAATATACTAGATGGGGGAAGTGACATAATTGTTCATACCAAGTGGAGTTAATGCAGCAATGGCGACGCCTTTCACCAAGGATGGCTGCATCAATGAACCAGTACTGCGCCAATGGATTGATTTTATGATTGAAAATGGTATTAGTGGATTGTTTCCAATTAGTTCCGTAGGAGAATTTTTCCATCTATCTCTGCAAGATAAGTACAAAATGATGGATATTGTTGTTGAGCAGGCAGCTGGCCGTGTTCCGGTTTTTGCGGGAACTTGTTCGAGTGCGACCGATACTGCAATAAAACTGGCAAAATATGCCGAGAAATTGGGCTGCGCAGCAGTAGTAGGGCTAGCCCCGCATTATGTAACATATCCGCAGGAGGTGGTTTACAAACATTTTGAAAAACTTGCCGGATCGGTAAATATCAGTGTACTTATGTATAACATTCCTGCCTTTACTACGCCGATAAATTTGGAAACCTTCGAGAAGCTGCTTACTATTCGCAACATTGTCGGTATTAAGGATTCCGGCGGCAACATGAATTACTTAATCCATATGATCGATCTTGCACGTCAACACGGACGCGAAGATTTTGCAGTGTTTACAGGCTATGATGATATGCAATATTCAGCGCTGGATATTGGGGCTGCCGGATGCATCAGCGCAGCCAGCGGCGCTGTTCCTGAAATTTCTACTCGAATTTATCGTGAATACAAAACAGGTAATAGAGAAAAAGCACTGCAGCTTCAACAGTCGCTCTGGCCTGTACTTCGAACAATGGCTTCCATTCAATTCCCGTTAGGCTATAAGCTGTCGCTGGAAGTTAGGGGATTTAATATGGGAGCGCCACGCCTGCCAATTGACGAAGTTGATAAGTACCATTATTTATCAGTACGAAAAAAGCTTCAGGAGCAGATGGGAAAACTACTCGGATCGAGACTGGTGGCAGCGAAGCAACCGTCGACATTTGTTAGATAGAAGGTGAAATCAGATGAATGAATTATTGATAAAAAAGATTACCGAACAAGTACTAGCTGAACTAAAAGCAAGTCCGGTAAAGGGAGAAGTTCAAGTAAAGGAAGCAGCCAACCAGCAGCTGGCTGCTGCTGGCCCTGCACCGGCTATTCCGGTAGGAGTATCGGCCAGGCATCTGCACGTTTGCCAGGAGCAGCTTGAAATTCTGTTTGGCAAGGGGCACAAATTAACAAAACTCAAAGACTTGCCGCAGCCGGGTGAATATGCCGCAAAGGAAACTGTTACGCTGGTAGGTCCAAGGCTTAGAGCGATTGAAGGCGTTAGAATATTAGGCGATTTACGACCTGTTACCCAAGTGGAAATATCTCGAACCGATGCTCGCTATCTCGGTGTTAAACCCGTGGTAAGAAGGTCGGGGGATACTGCTGGTTCACCGGGAATAACCATTGTGGGGCCAGCCGGTTCGTTACAACTGGAGGAAGGCGCAATTGTAGCAAATCGGCACATCCATATGAATCCGATTGATGCCCAGCGCCTTGGCGTTAGTAACAATGAGGAAGTAGATGTAAGAGTTTTAAGTGCTAAACCTACCATCTTTGGTAAAGTGCAAATCCGCGTTTCAAGTAATACCAATCTATATATGCACATTGATGTAGATGACGCGAATGCGGTAGCTTTCGACAATAACGCATTTGTCGAAATTTTGAAGGTGGAGGTGTCAAAATGCTGCTGGCAAGGGTAACGGGAATTGTTGTTGCGACAAGGAAGATGGATTCACTGGTTGGCGCAAAGCTCCTAACGGTTCGTCCGGAAAATAGCAAAGATGAGATCGTAGTTGTAGATTATCTTGGAGCCGGTATCGATGACGAGGTTGTTGTCGCACTGGGAAGCGCGGCGAGAGTAGACGGTAATATGCAAAACCGCCCGGTTGATGCCTTAATCGTCGGTATTCGCGATATTCCAAGTGAAAAGAGATAAAGCGGGGTGTTTACGATGAATATCGATGAAGAGAGAATTGCCAATATAGTTGCCAAAGTATTGATGACTATGCCGCAAGGAGCGGCAGCACCTCAACCCGATATTAATGAGGATGTTTATGCAAGAACGGGAAAATTTGGTGCTGTTGCCGCTCAAGGCACTGTTTCCCGACAAGGAAGCGAAGGTGTATTCGCGGATATAACTGCTGCAATAAAAGCGGCAAAAAATGCACAACAGCAGCTTATGACTCTGAGTCTTGCGGAACGCGGTAACATTATTGATGCGATTCGCAAGGCAAGTATTGATAATGTTGAAACAATTGCTCGTATTGCAAATGAAGAAACAGGGTATGGCCGTGTACCTGATAAGATTCAGAAGAAATTAAATGCAGCCCGTTTGACTCCGGGCATTGAAGATATCAAGGTTGAAGCAAAAACGGGTGATGGCGGTCTGGTATTAATTGAAAGAGCGCCGTTTGGCGTTATTGCATCGATTGAACCGGCGACTCATCCCGGTTCTTGTATAATCAACCATGCTATTTCAATGATTGCTGCCGGCAATTCCATTGTACTGCTGCCTCACCCCAAGGGAATTCGCACAGCCATTGAGATGACTAAGCTGTATAACCGTGCAATCGCAGCAATGGGCGGACCGGAAAACCTGATTGTTGTTGGTGATAAAGTAAGCATGGACAATTTCAATACGGTTCTTAGTCATCCGGACATTGATTTGATCGTAGCTACCGGTGGCCCTGATGTAGTTAAGAAAGCCTTGAGCAGCGGTAAAAAGGCCATCGGAGCCGGTCCCGGCAACCCTCCGGCTGTAGTCGATGAGACGGTAGACTTAAGCTACGCGGCGAAATGTATTGTCGATGGTGCCTCCTTTGATAACACTGTTTTGTGCATCGCTGAGAAAGTAATTATTGCGGTGGATAAGATTGCGGATGAACTGTTGTTCCATTTAGAGCAAAACGGCGCTTATCTCGTAAGAGATGAGAATGACAAGGCTAGATTAGTTGATCGCATTTTACCTAATGGAGAAAAATTTGCGCCTGATATGATTGGCAAGGACGCGGCATTAATTTTAAATGCTGCCGGAATTGCGGCGAGTAATGACATCAGAATAGCAGTTGCCGAATTTAATGGGGAGCATCCATTGGTAATGAAAGAACAATTGATGCCGGTAATACCTTTTGTACGAGTAAAAGATTTTGACGAAGCGTTAGCTTTAGCGGTAAAGGTTGAGCAAGGTTTTCACCACACAGCTGTAATCCACAGTCAGGATGTTACGCGCATTACTCGCTATGCCAAGGCTCTCAAGGTCGATATTATGGTGGTTAACGGACCGAGCGGAGCCGGTTTGGCGGTTGGGGCCGAAGGTCACTATTCCCATACTATTTCAAGTCCCACCGGTGAAGGTATTTGTACTCCGAAAACATATACCCGGGAAGAAAGAACTGTAATTGTAGGTTCACTTTATACGGTATGAAGAGGTGGCTGTTATGTCTGGTACGCTTCTAGAGACTATCAAGTCAGCAGGTATTGTTGGCGCCGGCGGGGCTGGATTTCCCACCTGGATGAAACTCAAAGGCAGTCCGGAGACCATTATAGTAAACGGTGCGGAATGTGAACCATTGCTGCGTGTCGACCAAATGCTAATGGTCAAATATGCACAAGAGCTTACAGCTGCATTAGCAGCGATTGTTGAATTCACAGGAGCTAAAACCGGTATATTCGGGCTAAAAAAAAAGTATAGTCAGGCTATCGCCCAGTTGGAATCCGCAATAAACGCACTCCAAAACTCTAACCTTAAAATATGCCTCTTGGACGATATTTATCCGGCTGGTGATGAACAGGTTTTAGTATATACCGTAACCGGAAAGCATGTTCAGCCAGGACAAATCCCTCTAAGTGTTGGGGCGGTGGTTATCAATGTTGAAACGCTGTTGAATATTTATAGGGCACTTCAAAACAAGCCGGTTACTCACAAATTTGTTACTGTAGCCGGTGCAGTTCATAAACCCTGCACTGTGAAAGTGCCGCTAGGAATGGTCATCAGCGAGCTTCTTAAAATTGCCGGCGGCCCAACCATTGATAATTTTGTGTTGATAAATGGCGGACCCTGCATGGGAAAACAGACGCAACCTGGCGAGGTCGTAACCAAAACGACGAAGGGTATTCTGGTTTTACCGGAAGATCATCCCGTTATCATTGGCCAACGGCGATCCTTCAGCGTAAATCTGAAACGCGCGCTAAGCGTTTGCAGTCAATGCCAGCGGTGTAGTGAATTATGTCCGCGGCATCTGCTGGGACATCCGATTCGGCCTCATATGGCTATGCGAATGGTAGCGTATGACAAACCGGATCTATCCGCTGTAAAAGAAGCAATGTTATGCTGCGAATGCGGCGCCTGCGATTTATATGCTTGTCCTTTTGAATTATCGCCAAGGCAAGTCAATCGGATGTTAAAGGAACAAATACGTAAAGCTGGCCTCAAGATCAGCTGGGTGGGCCAGGACTGTCAGCCTCATCCGGCAAGAAGCTATCGCCTTATTCCCATAAAGAGATTGATCAACCGTTTGGGGTTACATGATTATGATGTACCGGCACCCTGGTATACTGAAACATTTAGCATAAATGAAGTTAAGTTACCGCTTCTGCAGCATATCGGATCCCCGGCTGAACCGATTGTTAAAGCAGGCGATGCCGTTAAGACCGGACAGGTCGTTGCGGAAGTTCCAGCCAACGTATTAGGCGCCAATATTCATGCCAGCATTGACGGGGTTATTACAGCAGTTGACCGTGAAATTACCATTGGCAAGACAGGAGGCATTTGAAGATGCAGCATGCAGTAGGTGTAATTGAAATGAAAAATATAGCCAAGGCGTATCTTGTCGCAGATACTTGTTTAAAATCCGCTGCAATAACGCTTCATGCCAAAACAATGTGCCCCGGTAAGTTTCTAATTATCGTCAGCGGTGAAATAAGTTCGGTAAAGTCATCGGTTGAGGCTGGCTGTGCGCTTGCCCGCAACGATATCACCGATTCTATCATACTGGGCAATATCGATCAAAATGTTCTGCGGGGAATGATGGGGACTGCAGCTGTTAAGGAATATGGTGCGATTGGTGTAATTGAAACCTTCACCGTTCCCGCGGCAATCAAGGCAGCGGATATGGCAGTAAAAACCGCACAAGTAGACGTAATGGATGTTAGAACTGCTCAAGGTTTGGGCGGAAAAGGCATTGTATATATCACGGGATCGATCGGCGCAGTCCAAATGGCAGTTGATGCAGTGAGTAAAGACATTGCCGCAGAAGGCGTTTTGGTTGATGCCGTTGTAGTTTCGTCTCCTGATAAACAGTTACTATCATTGATATAAGTGCCTCGAAGCTGTTTCTGAATCTATAAGGCGGAAGGAGGAGAATGGATGAGTGGTGCTTTAGGCCTGATTCAAGTAGAAGCTTTAAGTGCGGCTTATGCTGCTGCAGATGCGGCGCTTAAAGCAGCCGATGTTACTATAGTCGGCTTAGAACGTGTCAAGGGCGGCGGGCTGATGTTGCTGAAAATAACCGGCGACGTTGCCAGTGTGCAGGCTGCAGTTGATTCGGGATTGCTCATAGCAAGAGCAGTTGGTAAAAATGCTGTCGGACATGTGATTGCGAGAACGGCTTTACCGATTATTCCGGTTAAAACTGAAACTGAAGAATCAAAAAAAGAACAGGAAGAACCAAAAAAATCGTTAACAACGAAAGGAGATGCTACGAATGTCGAATGCGCTAGGAATGGTAGAAACAAAAGGCCTAATAGCAGCAATTGAAGCAGGTGACGCTATGCTGAAAGCGGCTAACGTAGAGCTGATCGGCTATGAAAAAATCGGCGGAGGCTTTGTAACGGTTATGGTACGCGGCGACGTCGGTGCGGTTAAAGCAGCGGCAGAAGTCGGCGGTCAAGCAGCACAACGCTTGGGTGAATTGATTTCCGTCCATGTAATTCCTCGTCCGCATACCGATCTTGAGAAGATTCTTCCTAAATAGATTTTGGTCTTAAGCAACATTAAAATAAATTATTTTAAAAATGAAAGGGAGATGCAAAAATGGGTAATGAAGCTTTAGGAATGGTAGAGACAAAAGGTCTTATCGCAGCAATTGAGGCAGGCGATACGATGCTGAAAGCCGCCAATGTAGAACTGATTGGCTATGAAAAAATCGGTGGAGGCTTTGTAACGGTTATGGTACGCGGCGATGTCGGTGCAGTTAAAGCAGCGGCTGAATCCGGTGGTCAAGCGGCACAACGTTTGGGTGAATTGATTTCCGTCCATGTAATTCCTCGTCCGCATACCGATCTTGAAAAAATCCTGCCCAAAAGCAAATAAAATGCTGCAAAAGGTAGTGGGGGTATCTTGTAACTGAGGAGGAATTTTCTATGCCGATCTTTGTTTGCTATAAGCACGGTGATATAACTCATAGCGGTATACTGACTCAATTTGGACAGCAAAAGGTTGTGGCTGAAATTGACGGCAGCTTTTATACACGATGGAGTGTAACCGGCAACTATCATCCATTGGAGGAAGTAGAACTGCAAAGCCCGTGCACCCCGACTAAGATAATCGGTGTAGGCGTTAACTATTATAGTATGGCCAACGCCCTAGCTGTTGAGATACCGTCCACTCCTTTATTCTTCTTAAAACCGGCATCCGGAGTGACCGGACCTGATACGAACATCATCCTTCCGGGCATTTCGCGGCAGGTGGATTATGAAATCGAGCTAGCGGTAGTTATAAAAAAGCGCGGGTACAAAATTGTTCCGTCGGAAGCCATGGATTATATACTGGGGTATACTTGTTCCAATGATGTTACTGCCGTTGATTTGCTGGAATCCGGAAAGCCGTGGCTGCTTCCTAAGGGATTTGATACATTTACCCCATTAGGACCTTATATTGTTAGTGATATTAATCCTGACCGGCTGTACATGGAAACTTATTTAAACAATAAGCGCTTGCAGAGCGGATCTACGCGGGACATGATTGTCAAAATTCCCGAACTGATCGCTCATGCCTCAAATATCATGACACTTGAGTCGGGAGACGTGTTACTGACAGGTACTATTCCGGGGAAAGGAACATTGCATGCTGGGGATCAGATCGTTATCTCGATTTCGGATATCGGTTCAATGAAAAATACGGTTATTAGCTCATAATGTCAGCAGACGGGGAGGGATCATGTGAATATTTTAGTAATCAATTGTGGCGGATCGTCCATCAAGTATCAATTAATTGATATGGATGAAAAGCTTGTTTTAGCAAAAGGCTCAGTAGAGCAAATAGGATCCCCCAAAAGCGGTTTTAATTTTAAAAGCAACGATAATTATATTGTAAAGAAAGACATCTTTATCGCTGATCATGAGACAGGGTTAAAAATGGTTCTTACCGCATTAACTGATCCTGTATGCGGAATTATAAGCAGCTATAGCGACATAGCGGCAATCGGGCATCGCGTTGTACATGCGGGAGAAAAATTCAGTGGTTCGGTATTAATTACGCAAGAGGTTATTAATGCACTAAAGGAATGTATCGAGCTGGCGCCATTGCATAATCCGCCCAATATAATGGGAATTGAGCTGTGTGAGAAAGCTATGCCGGGTATTCCTCAGGTAGGGGTTTTCGATAATGCCCTGCATCGGAACTTAAAACCTCACGTCTATCTTTACGGACTGCCTTATCGTTATTACAACGATTACGGTATCCGTCGCTACGGATTTCATGGAATTTCCTTTACATATATGATTGAAAGGGCCAGTGAAATAGTTAATGTACCTATTGCAAAACAGCGCATTGTATCACTGCAGCTAGGCAGCGGTTGTACTGCCAATGCCATGAAGTGGGGCGAGTCGGTTGACGTTTCGACAGGGTTTACGCCTTGCGAGGGCCTGATTCAGTCAACCAGGTCGGGTAATATTGATCCGGCGATTATTACTCACATCATGCGAAAGTTTAATCTAAGCCCCGATCAAATGGATGATATTTTATATAAACAAAGCGGCTGGCTAGGGCTGTCAGACACAACTGCCGATTTCAGAGACGTAGAAGCAGCGGCTGATGCAGGCAATGAACAGGCGCAGATCGCAATTGATGCCTTTGTGTATAGTACCAAAAAGTACATTGGGGCGTATGCCGCAGCTATGGGCGGTATGGATTTGCTGGTTATTGCCGGCGGGGTTGGTGAAAAGAACGCGATGGTTCGTGCCAAAATTTGTCATGATTTAGACTTTTTGGGGATTAACTTTGATGATCAAAATAATAACCAATTGGCTGGCGAAGGTGTCATCACCAGCGCGGCTAGTAAAGTTCCGGTAGTGGTAGTCAACACGAATGAAGAAATAATTATTGCCAGAGAGACCGCTGGGATAATGAAAACTTTAAAAGAAAGGTTTGTTAGTTCATAAAAGGGGATATATCATCGTTGATTGAATTCGTTGCAGTATATGCTTAATTATTTGAACATTTTAAATTGAATTAATTGATGTACAGGTTGCTATCGGATAATAGGCTATCGATAAAATTATAGGTGAGGAGTGTGCTACATATGGCATCGATGATTAACAGAGGGTTAGCCGCAATTGCGATGGATAAGGCGCAAAAAAGGATTGTCCCGTTTATTTTGCTCATGTATGTACTTTCTTTTTTAGATCGTGCCAATATCGGATTTGCAAAACAAGCTTTTCAGCTTGATACGGGGGTAAGTAATGCCGCTTATGCAATGGGGGCGGGTATCTTTTTCATAGGCTACGCAGTTCTTGAAGTTCCAAGCAACATTGCTATGTATCGTTTTGGGGCAAGAATATGGTTGTCCAGAATAATGATTACCTGGGGAATTGTTGCTGCCAGCTTTGCATGGTTAACAACAGAGCCTTTGTTCTTAACCGGACGATTCCTGCTTGGTGTTTGCGAAGCCGGGTTCTTCCCGGGCATCATCTATTACCTGACTCAATGGTTTACTGCTGAAAAACGTGGGGCTGTTACAGGCCTATTCTACATGGGCGCGCCGCTCTCGTTTATTTTCGGGGCACCGCTCTCCGGTATACTTTTAGATCTAAACGGTTTACTGGGTTTTCACGGCTGGCAATGGCTGTTTGTTGTAGAAGGCGTACTGGCCAGTATTGTAGGCGTTTGGACTTTATTTTATCTTGATGATAAGCCAAGCGATGCAAAATGGCTTAATAATGAGGAAAAATCAGCTCTTAACGCGGCAATAGATGAAGAAAATACCAATAAACCAACAGGTCATGTCGGTGCATGGAAAATTCTCGGTAATGCTAAAGTGATTTATCTTGCCCTTATTTATTGCACAATCCAGATTAGTGTTTATGGATTTACTTTCTATTTACCCACACAGGTATCCGGTTTATTAGGGGTAAAAGTAGGTACTATGGTTGGTGTTGTAAGTGCAATTCCCTGGTTATGCGCATTGGTCGCGACGATAATTATTCCTAAATACTCCGACCGGTCCGGTAAACGTGGCGTTTTGGCTGCTATATTAATGGTCTGCGGCGGTTTGGGGCTATACGGCTCAGCTACAAGTTCCCCGGTAATCGGCCTTATTGGATTAAGCGTTGCAATATCAGCCTTCATTACCGTCCAACCAGTTTTCTGGACAATCCCTACGAAGTTCTTAAGTGGCGTAGCCGCAGCAAGTGCGATTGCCCTTATTAACGCAGTTGGAAACGTAGGCGGCTTTATTGCGCCGAATTTAAGAGCTTGGGCGGAACAAACCATCAGTCCTTCCGCCGGTTTATTTGCCCTTGCTTCAGTATCTTTCCTGGGAGCGGTACTTTTATTTGCTGCACTTTCAATGGGAATGGGCAAATCGGAAGGAGCAAGGATCGAAGCGGTTCATAATAATAAGGTCTAATATAAATGGGTAGTAAAAGGAGGAACTTTGTAATGAAATTACCAAAGATCAAAGAAATTCGCGCCTATTTTATGGGAGGAGCGACTGCGGAAAAAGGCAGTGGCGGCGGTGATTATCATGATCAAAAAGGGAATCATTGGATTGATAATCATATTGCCACACCAATGAGCAAGTATAAAGAGTATGAACAATCCCGCCAATCCTTTGGAATTAATGTATTGGGTACCTTAATCGTTGAAGTCGAAGCTGACAATGGCATAACCGGTTTTGCAATTTCCACGGGTGGAGAGATGGGATGCTTCATTGTTGAAAAGCACCTTAGTCGTTTTGTTGAGGGAAAATGTGTGTCCGATATTAAATTAATTCATGACCAGATGCTCAATGCAACTTGGTACTATTCCGGTGGCGGCGGTATTGTGATGAATGCGATTTCGTGTGTAGATAATGCATTATGGGATTTATATGGTAAAGTACTCGATATACCTGTTTACAAATTATTAGGCGGGGCCGTTCGGGATGAAATTCAGTTTTACGCTACCGGTGCTAGGCCGGATTTAGCGAAGGACATGGGGTTTATTGGCGGGAAAATGCCGACTCATTACGGTCCGCACGATGGCGATCAAGGGATACAGAAAGATGCTGCTATGGTTGCGGAATTTCGTAAAAAGTGCGGCCCTGATTTCTGGCTGATGCTGGACTGCTGGATGAGTCAAGATGTAAATTATGCGACTAAATTGGCACATGCCTGTGCGCCATACAATTTAAAATGGATTGAAGAATGCTTTCCTCCCCAGCAATATGAAAGCTACAAAGAGTTAAAACGCAATGCACCGCAAGGAATGCTGGTAACCACAGGTGAGCATCATGGTAATCTTGAATCGTTCAGAATGCTTTCGGATCTCGGGTTAGATATTTTACAGCCTGATGTAAGCTGGTGTGGTGGCGTAACTACTTTGACTGAAATTGCAGCCATTGCCAAATCACGGGGGCAATTGGTCGTGCCGCATGGTTCTTCCGTTTATTCGCATCATGTTGTTATTACGTTTACGAATACACCATTTAGCGAATTTTTGATGACAAGTCCGGATTGCTCAGCTCTTCGTCCTCAATTCGACCCGATTCTGATTAATGAACCTGTTCCTTTAAATGGCAGAATTCATAAGACGGTTTTAGATCGTCCCGGATTTGGTGTTGAGTTGAATCGTGAGTGCAAGATGAAGCGGGCCTATACTCATTAAATAATTCATTATATGCTCTGCTGCTCAATAACTGAGTAGCAGAGCTGGTTTTTTTAGTGGATATACTATACGGTTATTAAATCTTTGTTTATATTGCACAGCAGCCGCCGTATTACACCTAGGTGATTCATTTATTGCAAATTAATTGGGTGAAGTGGTAAAATATTATTATAACCAACGGTAAAAATATTCATTTATAGGGGGCTCTCGACAATGAAGGATCAATTTTCGCTTTTAAAGGAAAAAGCAGTAGAGTATTTCAGTTTTATGGCCATTACTGCGATAGTATTACAAGCTCCTTTTATTGATATTTTAATATTGAAGAATCCCATTACGGAAATTTCTTTGACAGAATGTTTAGGGGAATTTTTTTTGGCCGTTATTATTGGTATTTATACTTATCTTGCGATTCGATGTCCCAAAATTCGGTACGGTATGATTTTAATCGCTGGATTTTTTACCTGTATGTTAATTCGTGAGTTTGATTTTTTCTTTGACAGTATTTCGGTATCATGGTGTTATATTGCAATGGCCATTACCGTAGTTTGCATTATCTTAGCCATCAAAAACAAGGAAAGTACGGTGCGTGGTTTAGCTGATTTTTGCCGGGGAAAATTTTACTTCATTATGGTTTGCGGGTTAGTGAACCTCTTCGTTTTTTCCCGTCTGCTTGGCATGGGACTATTATGGCGCCATCTCCTCGGAGATTTTTATGTCCGCATAGTAAAAAATGCAGTGGAAGAAGCCACTGAATTATTTAGCTATACCCTTTGTCTAATCGCCTCTGTAAAATATGCTCGTGTTACTTTGAGCAGGAAGTTCGGTAATTCAGCCATATAGTGAATATATATCTGAAGAGGGTATAATTAATAAAGTATAAGTACGGGACAGAGTGGGGCAGTAGAATGAGACAATATTCCTGTATAGCGACAGATTTATCTTGACAACGTTACACAAGAATACTATAATTTTATTATTGTAGTATTCTATTGTGATATATAGATCATGTTCAGAGGGGAATGTTATCATGGAGAGCGGGCAAACGGCTTGTCAGTTGCATAGCGGTTTTTTCTTTAGCTTTTTTAGCCAAGGCTATTATTTTAGCGCTGGCTATTTTGCGTTGGGAAAAATCGAATATGCGGCAAACTTTTTGAAGAATCTCTGCCATGACCCCGAAGATATAGAATGCTGTTGCTAAGTATGATATAGTAAAATGCATATCCGCCAGAGAGAAGAGGTTCTTACTAAAAGAACCTCTTCTCTTTTTTTCGCGGGACAATTGAGGAGGAGAGAGTATGTTGGTTGTCATGAGAACGGGAGCTCCCCGGGAAGAAGTGGAAAAGGTTCATGCCAGATTGATGCAGATGGAGGTGGAAGTTTCCCGCATTGAAGGGACGCAGCAATCTGTTTTTGCCTTAGTGGGGGATACCAGCAAACTGGATTTAGGCGCTGTCGCCGCTAATCCCCAGGTTGAAAAAATTATACGGGTTCAGAAGCCTTATAAATTGGTCAGCCGAATTTTTCATCCGGCTGATACGGTTGTTGAAATCGGCAGCTGCAAAATCGGCGGCGGACACAAAGCAGTGATCGCCGGACCCTGTTCGGTAGAAAGTGAAGAGCAAATGATCCATACGGCTTCCCTGGTCAAGGGCTATGGCGCTGCCATGCTGCGGGGCGGCGCTTACAAGCCTCGTTCGTCACCTTATAGTTTTCAGGGAATGGGGGAAGACGGACTGAAGTTATTGGCGAAAGCCAGAGAAGCTACCGGGCTGCCTTTTGTAACGGAAGTGATGGATCTGGAAACTTTTGATCTGGTAGAGGAATATGCGGATTTGGTACAAATCGGTGCGCGAAACATGCAGAATTTTCCACTTTTAAAGCGGGCCGGCAAAAGCGCAAAGCCGGTTCTGTTAAAAAGAGGATTAAGCGCCACGCTGGAAGAATTTCTAATGGCTGCCGAATATATTCTTTCCGGCGGCAATTCTCAGGTGATTTTGTGTGAACGGGGGATCAGAACTTTTGATACCTATACCAGAAATACCCTTGATATAAGCATTATTCCGGCAGTTCAGGAACTAAGCCATCTGCCGATCATTGTCGATCCCAGTCATGCCTGCGGCAAGTGGTCGATGGTGGAGACACTGGCTAAAGCCGCGATGGCCGCCGGCGCTGACGGGCTGATGATTGAAGTTCACCATCAACCCGAACAGGCTTTATGTGACGGAGCCCAATCGTTAAAGCCGGAAAAATTCGGGCGGCTCATGTCTTCCGTACAGAAAGTTATGGCTGCTGTGTAAAGGAGAAAAGCGTATGCTTGTAATTAACAAAATCGGCAAAATTTCCGGCAGAATCACGGTGCCCGGCGACAAATCAATTTCCCACCGGGCGATTATGCTGGCTGCCATCAGTTCGGGCAGAAGCGTAATCGAAGGTTTTTTGAACGGACAGGATTGTCTCAGTACCATGAATTGCTTTCAGGCTTTGGGTATTGACATTCAACAGACCGGACAGCGGGTAGAAATACAGGGCAAGGGGCTTTATGGCTTGCAGGAACCTACGAATGTACTGGATGCGGGAAATTCCGGCACTACCATGCGGCTGATGTCCGGTATTTTGGCCGGACAGAATTTTATGAGTATTATCACCGGTGATTCATCCTTGCGGCAGCGGCCTATGGCCAGGGTCACCGCGCCGTTGCAAAAGATGGGAGCGCGGATTGACGGCCGGGTTACCGGTCAATATGCTCCCTTAGTGATCCGGGGCGGCGGTTTGCAGGGAATTACCTGGCAAACGCCGGTAGCCAGTGCCCAAATCAAATCGGCGGTATTATTGGCCGGCCTCTATGCCGCCGGCAAAACCACGGTGGAAGAGCCAATGGTATCACGGGACCATACCGAACGGATGCTGGCCTGCTTTGGTATTCCGGTTGAGCGCAGCGGCGCGGCAGTTACTGTCGGTAAGGGCAGGCTGGAAGGGCAGCGGATCAAAGTACCGGGGGATATTTCTTCGGCGGCGTTTTTCCTGGCTGCCGCCGCTGCCCAGCCGGGGGCGCAGCTGGTAATTCAAAATGTGGGACTCAATCCTACCCGGACCGGCATTATTGACGTATTGCGGCAAATGGGCGCCGATATTCGCCTGGCCAATGTTCAAAGCAGCGGCGGAGAAGAAGCGGGCGATTTGATTGTAACAGGCGGCGAGCTTCACGGTACGGAGGTAACCCGGGAAATGATCCCCCGGCTGATTGACGAAATTCCGGTACTGGCGGTAGCGGCCGCCCTTGCTCACGGCGTTACCCGGATTACCGGAGCGGAAGAATTGAAAGTCAAAGAATCAAACCGGCTGGCGGCCATGGCGGTGGAATTGGGGAAAATGGGCGTCGCCATTCGTGAATTGCCGGATGGGCTGCTGATTGAAGGACCGAATCAGATTAAGGGCGCTGCGATCAACAGTTATCATGATCATCGCATTGCCATGGCGATGGCTGTTTGCGGCCTGTTTGCCCAGGGGGAAACAAGAATTGCCGACAGTGACTGTATTGACATCTCTTTTCCTGGTTTTGGCAAATTATTACAGCAGATTACTCAATAGGATATCACGAGGGGTGAATATATGAAACTTGGTTATCTTGGACCGTCTGGCTCATATAGTTATGAAGCGGCCTGCCGCTATGCGGCAAAATCTGGGGAGAAAGCAAAATGTATACCTTTCTCCGGCTTTGCCGCTATTATTAATGGCGTGGAGCAGGGCAGGCTGGACAGCGGGATACTGCCGGTGGAAAATTCCACCTACGGAGCAGTGGCTAATGCGATGGATATGCTGCTTAACCTATGCAAGACCGCAATTTGCGGTGAAATGATTCTTGACATCGAACATTGTCTGCTAAGCAGCAGCCCGAATATCAATGAAATTCAATATGTCTACTCTCACGAGCAGGCGCTGGAACAATGCCATAACTTTTTTTCCGAACGTTATCCTCATATTAAGCAAATTCCTTGTTCCAGTACGTCGCAAGCTTGCCAATTGGCGAAAAAAAATGGCGCCGCTTACGGCGCTGTGGCAGGGAAGACGGCGGCAGAGCTCTATAACCTTTTAGTTGCCGAAGAAAACATTCAGGACAATGCATTTAATCAGACACGTTTTTTAATCATCGGCGGGAACCGATTTGCTCCCACAGGCTGGGATAAAACCTCGCTTGCTTTTGCTTTTCCCGGTGATTGCCCGGGAAATTTATATAAAATATTAAAATTCTTCGCCGACCGCAATATAAATTTGACTCGCATTGAATCCAGGCCGGCGAAAAACACGCTGGGAAAGTATGTTTTTTATATTGATTTTCTAGGACATATTCAAGCTGACGCAAATGCCAGCCTGTTGGAAGAAATTGAAGAACAGGTGGAATGGCTGAAAATACTAGGCTCTTATCCAATGGATACAAGAGAATAGCGGGACAGGAGGATATAGCATGATGCGTTATTTGACAGGCGGCGAGTCCCATGGTTCAGGCTTGATCGGGATGATCGAAGGTTTTCCCGCCCGGGTGGGAATGGACATTGCGGCAATCAACCGGGATTTGGCCCGCCGCCAGCAGGGTTACGGCCGCGGCGGCCGCATGGCAATTGAAACCGATAAAATCCAATTTCTATCCGGGGTGCGAGGCGGCAAGTCTCTGGGCAGTCCGATTAGTTTCAGCATTGCCAATAAAGATTATGAGAACTGGATTCCCTATATGAATCCGGTAAAAATTGAAAGCGACGACAAACAAGTGACTGCTCCCCGGCCGGGGCACGCTGACTTGCCGGGAAGCATCAAGTATGGTTTTGACGATATTCGCAATGTGCTGGAGCGAAGCAGCGCCCGGGAAACGGCCGTCCGGGTAGCCATCGGCAGTATTGTCAGGCAGCTGTTGCAGAACTTTAATATTGCGGCTGCCTGTCATGTGGTCAGCATCGGCGGTATAGCTGCCGGTGTTTCTAACTACTCTTTTGCCGATTTGGCACGGGCCGAAGAATCACCGGTTCGGGTGGTTGATCCACAGGCGGAACAAAGAATTATCGAACGGATTGATCAGGCCAAACGGGAGGGTGAGTCATTAGGCGGTGTATTTGAAATTGTGATTACCGGTGTACCGGTAGGGCTGGGCAGCTATGTGCAATGGGATCGCAAGCTGGATGGTCGCTTGGCCTATGCTTTGCAAAGCATCCAGGCGATTAAAGGCGTTGAATTCGGCGGCGGCTTTGCCTGCGCTTCCCGGCAAGGCTCAGCGGTTCATGACGAAATATTTTATAGCCCGGAGCAAGGGTATTACCGCCGGACCAACAATGCCGGCGGCATTGAAGGGGGCATGTCCAACGGCCAGGATATTGTAATCCGCTGTGCCATGAAGCCTATCCCGACATTATACAAGCCCTTGCGGACAGTCGATATTAAAACAAAAGCGTCTTGCACCGCTGCCGTCGAACGCAGCGATATCTGCGCGGTGCCGGCGGCGGCTGTTGTCGGCGAGGCCGCGGCCCTTACGGTGATTGGCGAAGAATTTTTAAGAAAATTCGGCGGCGACAGTCTGGAGGAGATAACAGAACGATGGGAGCAGTGGGAAAGGCAATAAAGCTGTACACGGGAAGAATGATTTTTGCTGATGAAAGTAAACGATATTCGGCGATTATTGAAGGAATATTTACTATATAAATGATAATTGATGGGTATGTTTAAATTGGCTGTGTGACAAAATTCTGATAAAGTTGTAAAATAAATAAACATAGTATTAATTGAATTATTTTGGCAATGGAGCCAAATAATTATCTGTTAACAGATAATTATTTGGCTTTTTTCATTTTCCAGTTGATTCAAAAGGAGGAACGGAATGATTAAATTGGCGGGAATCCATAAATATTTTGGTTCACATCATGTTTTAAAGGGAATTGATTTTTCCGTCGACAGCGGTGAAAAGGTGGTGGTCCTTGGACCCAGCGGGTCGGGGAAAAGTACGCTGATTCGCTGCATCAATCTGTTGGAAAAGCCGACCAAGGGAACGGTGACGATCGACGGCGTGGACATTACGGCGCCCAACGCTCCGGTGACCAAAATCAGGGAATCGGTGGCAATGGTATTTCAGCAGTTCAATCTATATCCACACAAGACGGTATTGGAAAACTTAACGCTGGCTCCCATACTGGTGAAAGGAGTTTCCAAAGCGGAAGCCATTGATTCCGGGCTGGCATTTTTAGAGCGGGTGGGGCTGAAGGAAAAAGCCAAGGCCTATCCATCTCAGCTGTCCGGTGGACAGCAGCAGCGGGTGGCAATTGCCAGAGCGCTCAATATGCATCCGCAAATTATGTTATTTGACGAGCCGACTTCGGCACTGGACCCGGAAATGATTCAGGAAGTGCTGGACGTAATGGTCGGTTTGGCCAATGAGGGAATCACCATGGTCGTTGTTACTCACGAAATGGGGTTTGCCCGCCGTGTCGCCGACAGAGTCGTGTTTGTGGATGAAGGGGAGATTTTGGAACAAGGGACGCCGGAGCACTTTTTTACCAATCCCGAGCACGAGCGGACAAAATTGTTCTTAAGCCGGATCGTTCATTAGACGGCCTTGCCGTTATGAAAATAATAAATAAGGAGATGTCAGATTATGAAAAAGGTATCTATTTTGGCGGCTGTTTTTGTAATGATTATGAGTTTGCTGGTTATAGGCTGCGGTTCAAGCGGTTCGAATTCCAATGCCGGTAAAGACAGCGGGCAGGCCGCTGATATTAAAGCGATAAAAGACAGAGGAGTTTTAAAAGTCGGCGTGAAAGTCGATGTTCCGAAGTTCGGCTTTAAAGATCCTGCCACCGGAAAAGTAGACGGTATGGAAATTGATTTGGCGAAAGCAATCGCTAAGAAAATTCTGGGAGACGAAAATAAAATTGATGTGCAGGCAGTAACCGCCAAGACCCGCGGGCCGCTTCTGGATAATGGTGAAGTCGATCTGGTTATCGCTACCTTTACGATTACCGATGAACGGAAGCAAAGCTATAATTTTTCCGACCCGTATTTTACCGACGGTGTTGCTTTGATGGTTAAGAAAAACTCGGGTATTCAGAGTCTGAAAGATATGAACGGCAAAAAGATCGGTGTGGCTCAAAGCGCAACCAGCAAAAAAGCCATTCAGGATGCAGCGGCGAAAGACGGCGTGAAAGTCAGTTTCCTGGAATTCGGCACGTATCCGGAAATTAAAACAGCCCTGGATTCCGGGCGGATTGACTGCTTCTCGGTTGACGGCGCTATTTTATTTGGCTACCTGGATGATTCCACCGTTATTCTGGCTGACCGCTACACTCCCCAGGAATACGGCGTAGCATCGAAAAAAGCGAATACCAATCTGGCTAAAGTAGTCAATGATACTATTAATGATATGAAGAAATCCGGCGAATTGGATAAACTGATTCAAAAGTGGGGTCTCAAATAGTGAACGGACCGTTTGCTTGGTTTAAGTGGGAGGCTTTGTTCCGGGACTGGTCGGTATTCGCTGAGGGCTTTGTCGGAACGATTCTGCTTTCCCTGCTCGGGTTGGCACTGGCACTGGCGCTGGGCATTCTGTTCGGCGTGCTGGGCACGGCGCAAAATAGGCTGCTTCGGGCTATCAACCGGGTGTATGTGGAATTTATTCAAAATACTCCGCTGGTTATTCAAATCTTCTTTTACTATCATGGTCTGCCTCACTTAGGGGTTATGCTGCCGGTTTTCTCAGTGGGGGTTTTAGGGGTAGGAATCTATCACGGCGCTTATATTGCCGAAATTGTCCGGGCGGGAATTCAGGCTACACCCAGAGGACAGATGGAAGCGGCTTTGTCCCAGGGATTTTCTTACTGGGGAGCCATGCGGCATATTATCCTGCCGCAGGCGAAGCGTCTTGCTTATCCGCCGCTGACGAATCAGGCGGTGAGTCTGATTAAGAACACGTCGGTGCTGGCTATGGTTGCCGGCGGCGATTTGATGTATCACGCCGATTCCTGGTCCAGCAACAATCTTTATTATGGCCCGGCGTACATTGTTACCGGCTTGCTGTATCTTTCAATTTGTTTTCCTCTGGCCAGTTATGCCCGGCGTATGGAACGTAAGCTGGAGGTAGCCTTATGATTCAAGACGTATTTCAGCTGGAAATAATCGGCTTTTTGGGACAGGGATTATTAATTACATTGTATATTGCCGTCGGTTCTATTATTCTCAGTACGATCTTCGGCACTATCCTGGGGCTGGCCCGGTTTTCCGGCCACTTTCTCCTTGGCAGGATTGCCACGTTTTACATTGAAGTGGTCCGCAATACCCCGCTGCTGCTGTTTATTTTGGCAGCTCGGTTTATGACCACTCTGCCGCCGGTTTTTGCCGGCATTACCGCCATGACGGTGTTCACGTCCGCCATTATTGCCGAAATTGTCCGGGGCGGCCTGAACTCCATCCATAAAGGACAATGGGAAGCAGCCAAGTCCCAGGGACTTACGTACTACCAGACTGTCGTCCATATCATTTTGCCCCAGGCACTGCGGAACATGATTCCGCCGCTGGTTTCCCAGTTTACCACGGTCATCAAGGACACGTCCTTTGTCTGGGCGGTAGGTATTGAAGAACTGACCGGCAAAGGCATGATCATTATGGGACGGTATGGAACGACGGAACAAGTATTTACTATCTTTGGCATGATTGCACTGACGTATTTTGTATTGAATTACGCCCTTTCCGTTGTGGCTCGCAATCAGCAGCGAAAGATGGCTTGCCGGAGCTATTAACGGCAATAGAAAGCAGCAAACAGGAAGAAAGAACTGCCGGCATTGTGACGGCAGTTCTTTCTTCCTGTTTGCATTTTTGCAATTTCTGTTCCGGTATCAGTATATGTGAAATGCGTCAATGGGGAGGTATTGCACCGATAAAGACGAAACATGATATACGGAGCTTAATCAGCTGACAGGAAGCATTGTCTTAATAACGGCGCCGCTTGGAGGATAATTAGTAGATGGATATTCAACTATTTCAAACATTTTTGTTAGTAGCAAAATTGAACAACATCACGCAAGCTGCCGAGCAGTTGAATTTTACGCAGCCAGCAGTCACTGCTCAGATTCGAACCTTGGAAGAGCATTATGGGGTTCTCTTATTTGAGCGTATTGGCAGGAAGCTTTATATTACTGAAGCCGGGCGTGAGTTGGTTGTACAGGCAGAAAAACTGCTGGTCGTTTACGGCGACGTTAATACCGTCATGCAAAGCTTCTCTGATTTGAATACTCCCATAAGAGTGGGAGCATCGACTACCGCAGCCAGCTATATTCTTTCACCGGTATTGTTGGACTTTCAAAATCGTGGAATTGTCGGTTCAGTACTTGTAGATATTTGTACTAATCTTTCCGTAACCATAGAAGGACTTATGGATAATACTTTTGATATAGCGATTGCGCACAATAAAATTAACAGCAGTCAAATAATCCAATTTGAATTGTACAAGGAAAAATTGATAGGGGTAGCCAGCCGTGATTTGGCTGCCGCAAATAATAATTCACGGGATATAAGCCAGTACCCTTTTATTAATTTCCGCCCGGGGTGTGTGTATCGAACTAAGGTCGAAGAAGCAGTACAGGAAAAAGAGGTTCATTCCTTTATCGAATACAGCGACGCTGAGGCCATTAAACAGGCAGTGCTGGATGGAGTGGGTGCAAGTATCCTGCCCTTCGTCCTGGTAGAGCCGTTTTTAGCGAATGGAGCACTGATCGAACTTACTAGTGCGCCGCAGCTCACGTTCGTTATGTCGCTTGCTTTTCGTAAAAGTAAAGTGCTAACACCAGCCATGAGATCACTCCTTTTTATTTTTACGGAACACGCTAATATTCCCAATGGCCTCACAGAATATCTCGACGCCCAATAATAAAAGTTTTTTATCGTTTTGATAACTAAACGTAATTTCTCTTGCCCCTTAAGGGGAATTATAATTTAAGTAAGAAGATTAAGGGGGAAAAAGTGATGCGCGCTTGTAGTTTTGTATGCCTGATCAGCCTTATATTTTTAATTATTGATCAGTTTTACCGTGGACTGAACTGGGAAAAGCTATTCATCGGCGGCCTTGTAGCTGTCGCCATATGGACGGATTGCGGACGCTGGTTTCGCTATAAGCTAAGACAGAGGAAACACGTTTAAACGGCTGTATCGGCGAGCTGACAAGGGGGCAGGTTATTGGTCATTGCTTGTCTATTATATGTACCATGACCGTGCCTTTCCACTCCGGCGTGAGTCGGCGGCGGAACTTGTTCAGTTCGTTGCGAGAAACTACAAGGGGAAAACTAATAAAAACATGGGGCAGGAATACTGTTTTTTAAAACAACATTTCCGCCCCCTTGTTTTAGTTACAATTCCGCCTATTCCAAGTTGAACTCCGGCGCAAACTCTACTCGACCCTGTACCCCATCGAGTCCGCCTTCCGTCAGTTCGCATGCCATGAACACATCTGCCGGTAGTTTTAAATCCGATCCTGCTCGTCATGATTTGTATGTTCGGCGCAGGCGAAGGCCGTCCGCACCAATTCATAAACATTGTCATAATCTTCCGGTCGTTCTTGACGGATCAGTACTTTCATTGTCATCGTCATTAAAACTTCCGTTTCTTGTTTGCATTCTTCATCAGCCGACGTGCATTTTTCCTGCCGCCGACGTCGGCGAACATCACGGACAGCTTTTCCTCCTCGATCTGGCGCGAATTCATGCCGGCATAGCGGGATTCCTGCCGCAGCTTGCGCCACGAATTCAACCTTGCTGCCGACAGCCGCCCATCTGCCACCGCCTGCAATACCGCACAATCCGGCTCCTGTTCATGGGAACAATTACTGAAACGGCAATCGGCAGACAGTTCAGTGATGTCGGCGAAAGCAGACGCCATGTCCGCTCCTTCAAGAGCCAGTTCTCGCATTCCCGGTGTATCAATGACGATACCGCCTCCCGGCAGTATGAACATCTCGCGGCGGGTTGTTGTGTGCCGGCCTTTACCGTCCCTGCGAAGATCCCCGCTGACCAGTTCATCACTTTCCAGCAGCCGATTGATCAGCGTAGACTTGCCAACGCCGGACGAACCGATAAAAGCCACAGTCCTGCCCGGCTCCAGATATTCTTTTAATGCTGCGGCACTGTCTTTCTCCAGACTGGACACTGGCAACACCGCCGCGCCACAGGTGCTGTGCGAAATTTCAACCAGCCTGGCCGGCAAGTCATCGCACAGGTCGGACTTGGTGAGCACTACCACCGGCAGTGCACCACTGTCCCAAACCAGGCTTAGATAGCGTTCCAGCCGCCGGGGATTGTAATCGCTGTTTAGGGCCATACAAATAAATACTGTGTCCAGATTGGCGGCTATCATCTGTTCTTGCCCTGCCGTTCCGGCTGCCCGTCGGATCAAAGCGCTATGCCGCGGCAACACTTTCCCGATCAATGCCGGATCGTCGGCTCCATGGTCCAGCAGTACGAAATCACCTACTGCCGGAAAGTCTGCCGGCCGTAACGCCGTATGACGCAACCGTCCGGCGACAACAGCCATCACCGCTCCCGTCTCTGTCAGGACCTTATACCTATCCCGATATTGCGCCGCTACTCGGCCGACCACAGCACAGTTTTCGGCGGCCTCAGGCGGGACCTCGCTTAACCCTAAATATTTCAAATCCATCTCGTTCACACCCTTGCGAGTTAGACCGATCGTGTCAAAATACATCCCTTTTTCCACGTCCATCATGGCATTCTGCCAAAACGGACGCAGCGCTTCGGGAACACCTGCCTCAAATTCCGGCTATCCATCTGCTCATCTCCCCCCTAACTCGCAGTATAGCATATCTCTTTGTCACTGGCTGTCTCCATCTTGTCTCGGAAAAGAAAAAGAGCCGGGAGGAACATCTTCCTTCCGGCTCTGTGCCTATTCTGTGCCTTGCTTTGCCACAATCTTGTACACTGTCTTCGGTGACAAGTAGTATACTTCCGCTAGTTGGCGTACGGATGCGCCGTTTTGGTATTGCCGACGGATCGCCGCATTGCGGCACAGGGTAATTTGCCGGCTTGCCGTGCCTTCGCCCCAAGTGCGCTGGCAACCTTCCCGGCGCGGAACATATAGATATTCGCCGTCGACGTATTCCTGAATGGCCTGCAGCAATTCTTCCGGCAATACGTCCTTGGCCGTCTTGTAGCCCATGCCGCTCCCTCCTGAATTTCACTTAGGATTGAGCAAAGGCCATCACAAGTTTTATAGTTCGCTGCGACAGCCTTTGCTACGCACGAACCACAGACTCCAGCATACTGATAAGTCATTCTTCCTTTCCTTATATTATACCAATATGATATTCATTTTAGGCGTGGCTGTCAATAATCTGCTATTTTATTCGTCAACGCAGAAGAAATGGAGACAGGGAGAAGGTTTTTTAAAACAGAATTCCCTCAGGAACGAGGTCGAGTAGAAGCGCACCGTGAGATATGCTTCTACTCGACTTTTGTTTTCGGTAAAAATATTACTGGTTTTGTTGTCAGCTATTTTTTAAAATTTTCGGGGATAGTTTCTTGCTTGTCATAGGAAAACATTTGTAAATGTAGAAAATATAGATAAAAGCGTAGTTCCTTGTCATTTTTTTGTTGAGGTGAAAGTAGGGATGCTATGAACAGGAATGAGACGGTCAGAAGTGTCGGGCTGGCGGCGCTGCTGCATGATGTGGGGGGAATTTGCTACCGTGCTGGCGACAGCAGTCAGGAGCACTCGATATTAGGGAAAAAATTCATGTAGCCTTTTTACAAGTTGTTGACGATGGAACCATTTTAGATTCCATTGCCATTCATCACAGCGGGCATCTGAAAAGAACTGACAATAGACGGATAAAAGTGTTTTTCCATATACAATTACAATTAAGCAATAAAAAGGTAAAGCCAGTCATTGATGAAGTAATATATGGGTAGGAGGTGAAACCGCAGGTGGACAATAAAAAGCTGCAAATTCGCAACAGTACGGTTGATTTTCTGGTTTTTACAAAGGACTCCGGTGAGGATTCCATAGAAGTTCGTGTCCAGAACGGCGATGTGTGGCTGGTCCAAAAAGCGATTGCACAATTATTTGATGTAGATCGTAGCGTCATTACAAAGCATTTAAAAAATGTCCTTGAGAGCGGTGAGCTTGACAAAAAATCAACTTGTGCAAATTTTGCACAAGTTGCGGACAACGGCAAAACCTATCAGTATAAGTATTATTCGTTGGCTGCAATTATAGCGGTGGGCTATCGGGTGAATTCACAGCGTGCCACACAGTTCCGGCAGTGGGCAACAAAGGTATTGGATGCTTTCGCAAAACAGGGCTATGTGTTGGACAAGAACCGCTTGATAAACGGACAGATCTTCGATGAGGAATACTTCGACCACTTGATTTCTGAAATTCAGGAGATCAGAGCCAGTGAAAGACGCTTCTATCAAAAGATTACTGATATCTATGCAACGGCGGTGGACTATTCCCTTGACAGCCAGATCACCCATGATTTCTTTGCTACAGTGCAAAACAAAATGCACTATGCCGTTCATGGTAATACGGCAGCGGAAGTGATTGTGGGACGTGCTGACCACAGTAAGGACAATATGGGATTGACTACATGGAAGAATGCACCTGCCGGAAAAATTGTGAAAGCAGATGTTTCTATCGCAAAGAATTATCTTTCCCAAGACGAGATGCAGGAACTGAACGAGATAGTAACCATGTACCTTGATTATGCTACACGGCAGGCAAGGCGGCACATTCCCATGACTATGGCTGATTGGGCAAGTAAGCTGGAGGCTTTCCTGAAATTCAATGATGCAGAGATATTGCAGGATAAAGGTAAGGTTACGTCAGAAATAGCAAAAGCCTTTGCAGAAAGCGAGTTTGAGAAATACCGTGTTTTGCAGGACAAGCACTATCAGAGCGATTTTGACAGGCTGATTGCTGAAAGTGGAATGGGTGAGAAAGACTGATAATTTTGGTAAGACTTTGTTTTTGTCAATCCTCCCCAAATTCTTATCGGGATCAAGGGGACGCTCTTTTTGCTTCCCTGCCTTACAGCTTAAAAGTGAATTTTTAAATATTGTTATATTTCTTCGGCAGACTGAAATAAAAAGTCGCTCCTTTATTGACGGCGCCGGTGATCCAAGCTTTGCCGCGGTGCCGTTTCACTATTTTCCGGCTGATGGCCAGGCCGACGCCGGATCCTTCGAATTCATTGCCGGAGTGGAGCCGCTGAAAGACTTTAAACAAGCGGGAAGAATAGCGCATGTCAAAGCCGGCGCCGTTGTCCTTCACGGAAATGATATATTCGGCATTGTTTTCGGCGGCCGCGATTTCTATTTTTGGCTTCTCGGTACGGCGGGTATATTTCAAGGCATTGGAAAGAATATTGGCGATCAGCAGTTTGAGCATGACAGGATCTCCCCGGACAGCCGGCAGCGGATTGATCGTACATTCTATTTGCCTTGGCGCTTCCAGCTTCAGGAGTTCGCTATATACTTCCCGGAATAAGGATTCTAAAGGGATCATTGCGATGTTCATTTCCATTTCGCTCATGCGGGAAAATTCCAGCAAATGATCGATAATGTTGATGACTTCTTTCGACTTTTCCCGGATGTTGGCGATCAGTTCATGACCGTCGCTGTCCAGCTTCATTCCATAGTCGGCAGCCAGATATTCGCTGAGCTTGCCGATTGACAGCAAGGGGGCTTTTAAATCATGGGAAACGGAATAGCAGAAGCTGTCCAGTTCCCGGTTGGCCTGCAGCAGGGATTCGGTTTGTTTTTTCAATTTGATATGGGTGTGGACCCGGGCCAGCAGTTCCGAGATGTTGAAGGGCTTGACCACATAATCCTGAGCACCCAGATCAAAACCTTTTTTGATGCTGTCCTCATCATTGCTGGAGGTTAAAAAGATAACGGGGATACTGCTGCAATCGGGATCGCTTTTCAGTCGGCTGCAGACTTCGAAGCCGTTCATTTCCGGCATATAGACATCCAGCAGAATCAAGTCGGGCCGGTGCTGGTGAATTAACTTTAATGCGGTGCCGCCTTTTGTGGCAATCCTGATTTTAAAATTGTTATCCCGGAGTACCGATACGGCCGATTCTATATCTTCCGGCGTATCATCCACCAGGAGTATTTCCGGTGACTGAGGCGCTTGAGTATATTCCAAAGGGTACCATCTCCATTATTTTCTTTATTGCTACATAAATTGTAAAGGAGACTGCCGTTAAAAACAAGAGTCCACATTTTATATGACCGGGCAAATGTTTCTGAAACAGTAAAGGGAAATCGTTGCGATAAAGGGAATTATTATGTAAGGTTATATTTACAGTTTACAGGAGAAATAAGATGAAAATTCCGCTCAAGTCAAAGCTTGCTATTGTAATGTTAGCCATTATCATGGTTAGCTTATTATTGCTGACGGTTGTTACCTATTGGCAGTTTAACCAGGTGATTGAAACCGAACTCATTGATACGATGGCGGCTCGTACCAGAGAATCGGCGAACCATATCAATACCTGTCTGTCAGGGCAATTGGGAGAAGTGCGTGAGACGGTAAACAGCCCGGTGATTGATCGTGTTTTAAAATTAAATCCTCAACTTGATTTGAAGCGAAACGATGAATCGATTCGTTTAATCGACGAACTGAATTTAGCCCGCTGGAAATATGTTTCTGACGCCTATCCCCATCAGTATGCGGCTTTGCATATTGTTAATTACTTAAAGCCGGATGAGTGGGGCAATCCGGGGGATTTAGGCAAGCTTACGGCCCGTTATTATAATATACAGGAAGGGATTTGTAAAACCGATCTTTGGGCCAAAGCCGGTGCAGAGGAGGCCGGAGAAAGGTATGCAAAAACAGGGGAAGTTTATGATGCCATATTCAAGCCGGCCTATTCCCAGGCTTACGGCAGGAATATGGTGTTGATGGTGGCCTGGCGCAAGGACAGTCAGGGGAAGACGTTAGCCGGTGCCGCCGCCAGCCTGACGATTGAGACGATACAGCAAATTGCCCAGCAGGCGAATTTCGGCAAAAAGGGATATGAGATTTTATTAGCCCGGGATGGTACTTTCGTAACGCATCCCAACCCGGAATGGGCGATGAAGGAAAAAGCGTCTTCTGTCGCCGATGAAAATATGCGAAAGCTGGGCGAGCTGGCGGCAAGGGCGGAACCGGGAATATTTCGCTATGTGGAAGGCGGCGCGAAGAAGATTGCTTTTTATAATCCTATCCCGGTTGCCGGCTGGACATTAGTCAGCGTTATCGACGAAAATGAATTATTCGTGCCGGCCAATAAATTACTGGTTCATATGCTGGCAATTATCGCTATTATTATTATATTTACGCTGATGTCCGTCTATATTGCGTCTTTAATTGTGAATCTCCGGCGCAGCCATGCGGCCCGGGAAGAATTAAAAAAGCGCAATGTGGAATTAAATAGGACTAAAGAACGGCTGGGGCGGCAAAACATAGAATTAGCGGAAGCCCAGCAGCATCTTTTAAGCCTGGACCGGCTGAAGGACGAGTTTCTGGCAAAGGTTTCCCATGAATTGAAAACACCGCTGCACGGGGTTATTGGGCTGGCGGAATGCACCAGAGATACGCTGCAGGAGCAATCACCGGCGGAATTGGCGGATAATCTGGATATGATTGTAAAAAGCGGCATAAGGCTGGCCAATCTGGTGGATGAGATTGTGGATTTTTCGGTTTTAAAAAATAACCAGCTGCGATTAAAGCAGGGGCCGGTTCAGCTTAGGGATCTTGTCCAAATGGTTATCACCCTGGAGCGATTTTTAGTAAAAAATAAAAAGATTGAATTAAAAAATTGTGTCTCTCCCGATTTGCCGCCTGTTTATGCCGACAGTGAACGATTAATGCAGGTTCTGCACAATCTTGTCCGCAATGCCATTAAGTTTACCGATGCGGGGCTTGTATCCGTGGCGGCAGATTTAGCAGGGGACAGCATACGCATTTCCGTTTGCGATACGGGGATTGGGATTCCGCAGTCGCGGCTGGAGTCGATTTTTACGCCTTTTGTCCAGGAGGACTCTGCCGACGGAAAGCTTTATGGCGGTTTAGGTTTAGGACTTTCGATTTCCAAGAGTCTGCTGGAACTGCATGACAGTGTGCTTTCCGTTGCTTCGCAGCCGGGGGAAGGCTCCTGCTTCAGTTTTGTCCTGCCCCAATGGCATGGCGAAGACGATGGAACAGAGCCGATCAGTCCCCCTATTGCCATGATTTCCGGCGGCGAGCAAACCGAAGCGGCGATAGCGGCAGCGACGGGCAAGACGGAGGAAGACGCCGAGAAATCGCAGCCCGGGGGGAAAAGAATATTAGTGGTGGACGATGAAGAAATCAATCTTGCCGTCGTAAAAAACTGCTTCTATGGGATGGATTACCGGGTGGTTTGTGCAAAAGACGGGGAAGCCGCTTTGACGGAAATTGCCGCTCATGACTATAACCTGGTCCTGCTCGACATGATGATGCCGGGTCTCAACGGACTGGAGGTCTGTCGGCGAATCAGGGGAAAATATTCGGAGCATGCTCTGCCGGTTATTATGATAACGGTCCGCAACCGTCCGGAGGACATTGAAGTCGCTTTTCTGGCAAAGGCCAATGATTATATTGCAAAGCCCTTTCATAAAAAGGAATTACTGGCCAGGGTGCAGGCGCAACTGCGATTGCAGGAAGTTTCTGAAACGGAGCGCCGGATTTATCAGGCGGAGATTTCCGCCCTGCAGGCCCAGATTCAGCCCCACTTTCTCTACAATACGTTGAATACGGTTATTGCCTTCTGCCGGAAGGATCCGGGAAAAGCGGCGGAGATGCTGGGAGAGCTAAGTAATTATCTGCAGAATAAGTTCCGGTTCAACAATATGGCGCTGATCCCCCTGGAACAAGAACTGGATTTGATTCAATCCTATTTGGCTATTGAACAGGTCCGGTTTGGCAAACGGCTGCAAGTCGCTTTTTCCATAGAAACCGACGCCAACCCACTCATGCCGCCCCTTATTCTCCAACCGCTGGTGGAAAATGCCGTCAAGCACGGCGTTTATCCCAAACGGGAAGGCGGGACTGTACGGATTACGATTCAAAAGGCAGAAAAAGAAACGGTTATCGTCGTGGCGGACGACGGGGTCGGCATGGCGCCGGGACAGCTGTCACGCTTGCTGAATGACAGGGATGCCCAGGAGGTGGGAATCGGCCTCCGCAACATTCAGAAAAGGCTGCAGAAGCATTACGGCCGCGGACTGGATATTCAAAGCGAAATCGGCAGGGGAACAACAATTACCGTAAGAATTCCCGACGATCGAGGTGAAGCTGATGATTAATACGATTGTAATTGACGATGAAGAAATAGCGGTAGAGCAGCTGGAATATCTGCTGGAGCACTATCCGGAGATCGATGTTCGGGCCGCCTTTACCGATCCGGTGACTGCTTTGGAGAAAGTTCACTTGTATCAGCCGGATTTGATTTTCCTGGACATTAAGATGCCGGAGATCAGCGGCCTTGTTATGGCTGAGGAGATCATGCGGCTCCTGCCGGAAACCTATATCGTATTTGTCACGGCCTATGACGAGTATGCGCTGAAAGCATTTGATTACAATGCCATTGATTATATTTTAAAACCCGTTTCGCTGAAGCGGATTGACCGAACGATTCAAAAAGTGCTGACCAATTTGCGCGGCGGCAAGGCGAAAACGACATTGGCCGCTAAGTTTTCAAAAATCAGAAAAATGGCCGGCGGTTTTAACAACATCATTGCGGTGGAAGATGCCGGCAAAATTATTCTGCTGAATCCGGCGGATGTGATCATGTTCACTCCCCGGGGGCACGGTGCGATTATTCACACGGGAACAAAAGCGTATCACACAAAGCAATCCATGAATTATTGGGAGGAACGGTTAGCGGAATTTAATTTTTTCCGCTGCCACAAGAGTTATTTAGTTAACTTTAACCGGATTGAAAAAATCCTGCCAATGTTTAATAATACGTATTTGCTTAAAATTGCTGATTATTCTACGGAAATTCCGGTCAGCCGAAATAAAGCGAAAGAGCTTACTCAAATCTTGGGCCTGTAAACAGGCCCAAGATTTTTTTTTCGGGTGCGATATTCGTCAGCCAATTACCAATTACCAATTACCGAAAGACCGCGTAAGCGGTCTTTCTTGCATATGACAGTTAAATTCAAAAAACGACATAAAAATGCAAATTGATAGAAAAAAATGAATAGTTGCTCTATGCTGTGAGTAAACCCAATCATTCACAGAAAGAAGGAGTTATTATGTCAAAGGTAATCAAATGCGGAAAGCTGTTTTGTGCGACGGACGGCAGCGTTCAGGAAGATGCAGTCGTAATGATTAACGACAACAAAATAGCTGAAGTGAAAAGCGGGAAAGGGTTCGTGCCTGGGGCGGAAGATGAGGTAATTGATCTTTCCGACAAATTTGTTCTTCCCGGATTGATCGATACTCATGTGCATCTTGCTTTTAACAGCACGCCATCCCTGGCTGAAATTAATGACCCGCCGGAACTGGTATCGCTGAATGGTTTGAAAAACGCCCAAAAGAATTTATTAAGCGGGTTTACTACTGTACGGGATGAAGGATACCGCACGATTCAGGGCTGCAGTATCCTGCGGGACGCCATTAGTGCCGGCATTTTCCCCGGACCTCGCATCTATTCCAGCGGCATGTACATTACGGTTACTGCCGGGCATCTTGACGGCCGCTATCCGGTGGAAACCTCCGGTTTTAATTCCTTCAAGCCGATTAACATTGCCAACGGGCCGGAAGAGGTCCGAACTGCCGCCCGTTACATGCTGAAATACGGCGCGGATCAGATCAAGGTGCTGGTTACCGGCGGTGTTTTGAGTCCCGGCAACGAACCGGGGGAACAGAATATGAGTGTGGAGGAAATTGAAGCGGCAGTCGGAGTTGCCAAGATGCACGGCAAGATTATTTCCGCCCATGCCCATGGTACGGCGGGAATTCATGCGGCAGCGGTGGCCGGTGTAACGTGTATTGAGCACTGTACCCTGGTTGATGAGGAAACGATCAAAATCATGGTTGAAAAAGGTATCCAGATTGTTCCTACGTTCATTGTGCTGAAAGTTGTAGCAGAAGAAGGTACAAAAGCAGGTATGCCCGCTTTTGCGGTGAGAAAATCAGCTGCCCTGGCGCCGTCCCATCTTGCCAATATTAAAAAGGCCTATGATGCGGGAGTCCGGGTAGTATTCGGTACTGACTGCGGCACACCCCTTACTGATCATGGGAAACAGGCCGGCGAATTTGAATTAATGATTAAAGCCGGCATTTCTCCCACAGACACGCTGCTTAGCGCTACCCGTTATGCAGCGGAGCTCCTTCGCTGGGATGATAAAATCGGTTCGATTGCGCCCGGAAAACTAGCCGATATTGTTGCGGTGGACAAGAATCCGCTGGAAGATGCATCTACTCTTAAAAATGTTACCTTTGTTATGAAAGACGGAGTCGTCTACAAACAGTAAGGCGGTGGCTCTGGCATATGAAATGAAAAGAAGGAACGGAGGACAATTGAATGAGTAAAGGGAAAATATTTTACGGCTGGTGGGTCGTGGCTGCCAGTGTTTTAATTATGGCCATGCTGCACCCGCTGATCACAACCTGCTGGGGGCTGTACGTGAAACCGGTAACCGGGGACATGGGATTCAGCCGAAGCGCTTTTGGTTTATGCAGCACCATTATATCCGGCGTTACCGTGTTTTTGTCGCCGTATTTAGGCAAATGGCTGGCGAAAAAGAATACCCAGCTGATTCATGCCGTTTGTGTTGTTGGCCTGGCTGCTTCTTATGCCAGCTTTTCTCTGGGACAGAATATCACTCATTTTTATATCAGCGCTATCTTTATGGGCGCATTTTCCTGCGGTGCGATTGCTCTGCCGATTTCTATTGTCATTACCAACTGGTTTGTTAAGAAAAGAGGTTTGGCTATCAGCATCGCCTTGGCAGGCAGCGGCTTCGGCGGCGCTATTATCAGCCCGATCATGGCGAATATCATCCAAACCAGCGGCTGGAGAATGTCCTATATTATATTTGCCGTAGCTATGCTGGTCGTTAGTCTGCCGATGATTCTGCTCATGAAGAAATCTCCCGAAAAAATGGGCCTTAAGGCATACGGAGCAGATGAAGCTGCGGCCGCTGCGCAGAAGACTGCAGTGCCCAAAGTGGAACTGAATATGACTCTTGCAGAAGTAAAGCAGCACGGTTTTTTCTGGATCTATTTATTCGGCATGTTCCTCCTTTGCTTTGTCGGTTTCGGATCGCTGAGCCAGCTGGCCGCTTTTCTGGCCGATGTCCACGGCGCCGCTTTTGCCGCCAAGATACTCTCTTTCTTCCTGATCGTTGTTACGTTAGGCAAGATATTTCTCGGCTGGGTTTATGATAAATTCGGCACCAGAATCGGTACCGGCTTTATCTCGATCATTTTTGCGGTTTCGATCGCCTGCATGCTGTTCCCGGAATCCAAGCCGCTTATGTATGCTATGGCATTTCTCTACGGCTTGGGTATTTGTACCGGAACGGTTTGTCCGCCGGTCATTACCGCCGCAATGTTTGGCTCGAAGCACTATGGCGAAATCTATGGCTATGTCAATTTATCGGTTTATTTAGGCGCCGCTCTGTCTGTTCCCGCAATTGCAGTCGTATATGACAGAACCGGTTCCTATCAGATGGCATGGCTGCTATGCATCGCCATGATTGCTGTTTCGCTTGCTGCCCTGCTATACAGCGATACAAAGTGCCGGTCGTTAGCCGCCGGCCGCAGCAACGAAGCGGCTTAATCGCTATCGCGTTTTCTTGCGAAGAATAGATTGTAATTTCTCCCGGTTTGATTTACAATAAAGTTTAATAGAATGATTTATCGAGGCATAGGGGCCAGTTTGAGCAATCAAATTGTCTCTATGTCTTTTTTTTTACTTCATTGTAGGAACCTGACAGCAGAAGACCCGGGAGGGGGTGGTTTGATGCATTCCGAAATCATCGTCAAGCAGTCGACAATCAGCGCCTTGATGCTGGGTATCTTTTTTCTCATCGCCATACTTCTTGGCAGCAGTATTGTTTATATGAATTCCAGTATTAAAGACGAGCAGATCGCCGAGCAGAGAAGAACGGAATTTAAGCAGCTGGGGATCAATTTGGCCAATGCGTCCGATTACCTCACCGATGAGGCGAGAAAATATGCGGTGACCAGAGATGAAGTTCATATGTATAAATACTGGGAAGAAATCAATGAAACCCAAACCCGGGATAAGGTGATGTCAAGATTAAGCGAGCTGAATTCACCGGAGGAGGAAATGGCGCTGCTGGCGGAAGCCAAGAAAAATTCCGATGCCCTGGTCAATACGGAACGCCATTCCATGCGGCTGATATTGACGGCAGAGAATGTCCCGGAAGAGGAAATGCCGTCGGAAGTCGCATCGTTTCAGCTGAGCGAAGAAGATCGGCAGCTTAGCGCCGCTGAAAAACTGGCGAAAGCGCGCAATGTTATGTTCGACGCCAAGTATGATGCGGATAAGCGGAGCATTATGGGGCCGATTGCCCAGTTTCAGACCATTATGAACGCCAGGCTGGAAGCGGAGCTGGAGGTTGCCCGGGAGGGAACGACAAAAGCGGCGATTTTGCAGACGGTGCTGGCAGTGATTATTATTTGCGCCGTTGCTGTGCTGATCCGGGTACTGTTTACGCAGATCACATCGCCAATCAACCATTATACGGAGCGGCTAAAGGTATTTTCTTTCCGGCAGGAAGCTTTCAGTCTGATCCCGGAAGGGTCTCAGGAGCTGCATCTGCTGGCGACGACTTTTAATGATTTGTACGCCTCGTTTCAGGAGGAACTGGTAAAACGGCGACAGGCGGAAGCCACGATGCGGACGGCAAAAGACGAGGCGGAAATGGCCAATCATGCCAAAAGCGAATTTCTGGCTCATATGAGCCACGAGATTCGGACCCCATTAAACACCATTATCGGCTATCATTATTTGCTGGAAAATACAGCCCTGGACGGGAAGCAAGCCGGGTATGTGCGCAACCTGGGTATGGCGGCGGCGAATCTGCTGGGGATTATTAATGAAATTCTTGATTTCTCTAAAATAGAAGCCCGGAAAATGGTTTTGGAAGCAGTCAATTTTGATTTGTACGCTATGCTCGAAGAGCTTTGCAGTATCATGCAGGTGGAAGCATCACGAAAAAATCTGCAGCTCGGTTTTGCGATTCAGCCGGCTGTGCCCCGCTGCGTGAAGGGCGATATGACAAGGCTTAAGCAGGTGATGCTGAACCTGCTTTCCAATGGAATGAAATTCACCCATGCCGGCGGGGTGCAGATTACGGTAGAGCTGCTGGAAAAACAGGCGGATCGGCTGATTCTTGGGTTTCACGTGGCGGATACAGGCATCGGCATACCGGAAGGACAGAGCGAAAAATTGTTTGAGGTGTTCACACAAGGTGATGTTTCCACTTCCCGCAAGTACGGCGGAACCGGACTGGGACTGGCGATCTGCCAAAAGATTGTTGAACTGATGGAAGGAAAATTTCAGGTTGAAAGCACCGTTGGCAAGGGATCGACTTTTAGTTTTTCGGCAAAATTAAGCATTGCCGATGGGATTCCGGTTGAGGGGCCGGACAGCGGGCCGGCTCGGCTGCAGGCAGTTTTTGCCCCCAAAAGGGTGCTGTTGGTAGAAGACAATTCGATCAACCGGCAGATGACGCAAGAGATCCTCACGTATCTTGGTTTTACTGCCGATACGGCAGCCAGTGGGTTTGAAGCGGTACAAATGGCGCAGCAGCGGCAGTATGACGCGATTTTAATGGATATCCGCATGCCGGAGATGGACGGCTATGAAGCGGCCCGCCGTATTCAGGCGCTGAAACGGGAACAGATTCCGCCGATTATTGCTTTGTCGGCCGACGCAGTGGAAGGGGTGGCCGAAAAGACGAAAGCAGCCGGCATGAGCGGGTATCTTACTAAACCGCTGAATCCGGCGAAACTGCTGGCGGTTTTAAAGCAATTTGTTGCCGTTGAGGCTGCGGCTGCAGCGGCGGAATGCTGCGACGAGGCAACGCAGCAAAATACAGATTTTGATTTTGCCAAGGGATTGGACCGGATCGGCGGCAAGCAGGCGGTGTATCGGGAGATCCTTCAGCAGTTTATTTCCCGTCACCGGGAAGACGGCAGTAAACTGAAACAACTGATCGCCGCAGGCCAGCTTGCCGAAGCCCAGCAGGTACTTCATACGATAAAGGGGATTGCCGCCAATATCGGGGCGAATTCTCTGCGGGAGGCGTCGTTGGAATTAGGGGAAATCCTGAAAAATCCTGCCCGGGGAATTTTGCCGCAGGTTCAGGGACGTTTTTTCGCCGTCCTGCAGGCAACCTGTCATGCTGCGGCCGCTTTCAGTGCGGCTGTCGGGGATGAACCACCGGTACAGGATACGGCCATCCCGGCGGAAAATACGCAAGAACTTTTACGGCGGCTGCTGGCATTGCTGGATGAGGGGGATGCCGAGGCAAAGCACTTTTTTGCCGCCGGTAAGCCTTATTTCGCGAAAGTTATGGCGACGGAAGAGTATGAACGGCTGCGGGGAAAAATTTCTGTCTACAGTTTTGATGAAGCAGCCCGGGAACTGCGGCGTATATTGCAAGGCTCTGCCGGGCGCGGGAAGCCGGCGAAGGGAGGTGCATTCTATGTATAACGTATTGCTGGTGGACGACGATAAAACCATCCGCTATATGCTGCGGCGGTTCACTGATTGGGAACGGTATGGGTTCTGCCTTGCCGGTGAAGCCTGTGACGGCAGGGAGGCGCTCAAACAACTGTCTGCCGGTTCTTTTGAACTGGTGATTACCGATATCCGGATGCCGGGAATGAATGGCATCGAATTTTTCCAGGAATTGAAAATCAGGCAGATCAATGTCTGTCTGATTTTTCTCAGCACGTACAATGATTTTGAATATGCCCAGCAGGGCATACGCCTCGGTGTGTTTGACTACATGACAAAACCGGTGGATGACAGGGCGTTGGGGGAAGTGCTGGCAAGAGCGAAACAGCATTTGGATGAAGCAAAGTTTCTCCGGCTGAAGCTTGATGAAGAAAAGAAGCTGGTGGAGGAAAGTATAGCCTTGTATTATCCGGCTGAACGGGAAAAAGAACTGGTGCGGCTGTTATTTCAGGGCGATGAAGCGGTGCTGGCCGCAGCGGAAGATGCCGTCGCCGCAATAACGGGGAATTCAGGCCGGGATCTGCTGAAAACAACGATGCTGTTTGAAAAGCTGACGGTTCACATCCGGGAGGGAATGGCGGAAAATTTTCCCCGGATTTCCCAGCTGGAAAATATGGTTTCGCCCAAAGAATTTCAGCATCTGAAAACGACAGAGGAAGTGCGGGCAGTGTTTTTGCAGTATATCGGCACTCTGCTGGACGTCGTGCGAAAATATGAATTACATCAGAAGGACGGTATTGTCAGAAGAACCTGTCAATATGTGCTGAACCATGTGGAGGAAGATGTTACGCTGGAAGATGTCGCCACGGAAGTTCATGTAAGCAAAAGCTATATCGGCAAGCTTTTCAAGCAGAAAACAGGTTCCAATTTCAATGATTATGTGACGAAAGTCAAAATGGAGCATGCCAAGGCGCTGCTGCGCAGCGGTGAGTATAAAAATTATGAAATCAGCGATAAGCTGGGCTACAGCAGTCCCGATTATTTTGGCCGCTTGTTTAAGCAATACAGCGGCTGCACGCCGCTGGAGTTTCGCAAGCAAGGGTTATAGTCATTGCTTTGTTTTAAAATGAGACGGCTGATAAAGCCGTTTTCCACTTTTTTAGGGTAAAATTGCAGATTTGTGATGTTCATTTTTCTCGCTAAGCGGTTTACAATAGAGTCAAGTCAAATATAGTTGATAAGTTAAACCAGCATAGGCGCTGTGAGTGATGTCCTTCGGACCGCATTAGCGGAAACGATGAACATTGCCGCAGCGCTTTTTGTTTGGTACGCAGCGCGCTGCCGACAGCTATCAGCGGGATATGATTTTGGCCAAATCTTATCCAGACAAAATTGTGGTGAAAGGTGGCAATCTTATGGGAAATGGCATTTTTAAAAAAATTAAAGGCAGTATTGCAGGCGTCATCCTGGCAACCTTTCTGTTGTCAACAATGTTGACGGGCTGCTCGTCCTCCAAGCAGGCGGCTCAGAATCCGGCAGCCGGAGGAGATACGATTAAAGTCGGCGTTCTCCATTCCCTCAGCGGCACGATGGCAATCAGCGAGGTGTCGGTAAGAGATGCGGAATTGATGGCAATCGAAGAAATCAATGCCTCCGGCGGTGTGCTGGGCAAGAAACTGGAACCGGTGATTGAGGATGGCGCGTCCAATCCGGCCACCTTTGCCGAAAAAGCCAAAAAATTATTGCAGAAAGACAAAGTGGCTACTATTTTTGGCTGCTGGACTTCCGCCAGCCGGAAAGCTGTTCTGCCGGTAGTGGAAGATAATAAGGGACTGCTATGGTATCCTGTGCAATATGAAGGCATGGAAGCATCGCCCAACATTTTTTATACAGGCGCTGCGCCCAATCAGCAGATTGTTCCGGCGGTAGAATGGCTGCTGCAGAATAAAGGCAAAAAGTTTTTCTTAATTGGCTCTGATTATGTATTCCCGCGAACCGCCAATAAGATTATCAAGGCTCAGCTGCAGGCTATGGGCGGCGAACTGATTGCCGAAGAATATACTCCGATGGGGCATACCGACTACACCACGATCATTAATAAAATCAAAGCCTCCAAGCCGGATGTGGTATTCAATACCTTGAACGGCGACAGCAATGTGGCATTCTTCAAACAGCTGAAAGATGCCGGAATTACCTCTAAAGATCTTACTACGCTTTCGGTGAGCATTGCGGAAGAAGAGGTTCGCGGCATTGGCGCGGACAACATGAAAGGACATCTGGTATCCTGGAACTACTATCAAACAACCGACACACCGGAAAACAAGGAATTTGTTAAGAAATACAAGGGAAAATACGGTGCGGACCGGGTAACCGATGATCCGATCGAAGCTGCTTACGATGCCGTTTATCTGTGGGCGGCAGCAGTTAACAAAGCCGGTTCCACCGATGTTGACAAAGTGAAGGAAGCGGCTAAGGGATTAGAATTCAAAGCGCCTGAGGGACTCGTAAAAATTGAGGGCGAGAACCAGCATTTATGGAAGCCGGTACGGATCGGCGAAGTTACGGAAGACGGGCTGATTAAGGAAGTCTGGAGTACCGTTAAAACCATTAAACCGGATCCCTTCCTGAAAGCCTACGAATGGGCTAAATCACTCAGCAATTCATAACCATCACGCTACAGCTTGGTTAAGACGGTGCAGGTAAGTGCCCAATTTGCCTGTACCGTTTAAACCGGGATGTTATGTACAGTGTTGACGGATAGGGGAATTTATCGAAAAGGTGGTGGGCGGATGGATACCTATATCATTCAGATTTTTAACGGGATCAGCGTGAGTTCCATATTTATTCTGGCGGCCTTGGGACTTGGCATTACCTTCGGGCTGATGAAAGTGATTAATATGGCTCATGGCGAGTTTATTATGATTGGCGCGTATGTTACTTATTTGCTGCAAAATTTATTTCTTACCCATGTGGATAAAAGTATTTTCGATCTTTATTTCTTTTTGGCGATTCCGGCTGCATTCCTGATTGCCGGAGTGATGGGACTTATTCTGGAAATGACAGTAATACGGCATCTTTATGGAAGACCGTTGGATAGTATGTTGGCGACCTGGGGAGTCAGTCTGGTGCTGCAGCAGCTGGCGAGAAGCATTTTCGGCGCTCCCAATGTGGATGTGAGAAGTCCGGCCTGGCTGAACGGCGGCTGGATTGTCAGCCAGGGACTGCAGTTTCCCTACAAGCGGCTGTTTATTATCGCTTTGGTTGTGGTTTGCATGGCTGCTGTTTTTTGGCTGCTGTATAAAACAGCAACCGGCCGGCGTATCCGGGCGGTAATGCAGAACCGGAATATGGCGGCCAGCCTGGGGATCAATACCCGGAAGATCGATGCCTATACCTTCGCAATCGGCTCGGGAATGGCCGGCGTCGCCGGCTGCGCTTTAACTTTGATCGGGTCTATCGGTCCGGCGCTGGGGACGGCGTATATTGTGGATACTTTCATGGTGGTTGTTCTCGGCGGCGTCGGAACGCTGTGGGGAATCGTGGCCGGCGGTCTGGTCATTGGGACTTCCAATACGACTTTTGAATTCTTTACTAATACGTCACTGGGAAAAGTCCTGGTGTTTACGCTGGTGATTTTATTCTTGCAATGGAAACCGAAAGGTTTGTTTACGATCAACAGCCGGTCACTGGATGATCAGGTGTAGCGGCAGAGGAGGTGTATGTCTTGAAAATTCTTGACCGGATTCAATCTAAGGAAAAACTGGTTTTTGGCGTTATCGCTATTTTACTGCTGCTGGCCCCCTTATTTTTGTCGGAGTTTCGCGTCAATCTGCTGGGCAAGTTTGTGGCCTTTGCTATTCTGGCCCTTGGTTTGGATTTAATCTGGGGCTATACCGGTATTTTAAGTATGGGACACGGCGTGTTTTTTGGCCTGGGAGCCTACGGCATGGCCATGTATCTGAAGCTGGAAGCCGCCCACGGGAAGATTCCCGACTTTATGTCCTGGAGCGGACTGGAGACGCTGCCCTGGTTTTGGAAACCGTTTTCCAGCGGTGCATTTTCTCTTACCATGGCGATTCTGATCCCTACTATTGTGGCAGGAATTATCGGCTATCTTACTTTTAAAAACCGGATTCGCGGTGTTTATTTTTCTATTTTATCTCAGGCATTATCGATTATCTTCGTGGTACTGTTTGTCGGTCAGCAGGCGTATACCGGCGGCACCAACGGATTGACGGATTTCAGAACCATCTTCGGGTTTCCCTTGTCGCTGGATTCAACCCAGCTGGGACTTTATTATGCATCGGTCGGACTGCTGATTTTGGCGTATATTTTATGTACCGTGTTAGTGGAAAGAAGGATCGGGAAAATTTTGGTGGCGATTCGGGACGGTGAAAACCGGGTACGATTTTCCGGCTACAATCCGACGAGCTACAAAGTATTTGTTTTCTGTTTATCTGCCGCTCTGGCCGGAATTGCCGGTGCTATTTATGTACCCCAGGTGGGGATTATCTCGCCGGCGGAAATGGGTATCGTGCCTTCTATTGAAATGGTGATCTGGGTGGCCATCGGCGGCAAGGGAACATTAATCGGCGCTGTAATCGGCGCTATTCTGGTCAATGCCCTGAAAAGCGGCATCAGCGAAAGCTTTCCCGACGTTTGGTCCTTCTTTATCGGCTTTGCCTTTGTCGCCGTTGTATTGTATATGCCGACGGGCATTGTCGGCCTGGTCAAAACAATTGCCGGAAAAATCACTGGAAATTCAAGACAATGCAAGCGCGGCAGTACGGGGAACAGCAATGAAGCAGCCTAAGAAAATCAATACCATGTCTGTCAGTTCCGGTATCTCGTTATTTTAAAAAGGAGGTATCATTTTTATGGAAAACATTTTGCAGATTCAGGACCTTACGGTAAACTTTGACGGATTCAAAGCGGTTGACCATGTGAATACAAAGGTGGAGAAGGGGGAAATCCATTTTTTCATCGGACCGAACGGCGCGGGGAAAACGACGCTGCTGGATGCCATCTGCGGCCGGGTAAAGCCGAAGGCCGGCAATATTATTTTCACCGGCGGTGTGGATGTGACTCAGTATTCCGAAGATGAAATCGTCAATATCGGCATCGGCAGAAAATTCCAGGTTCCCTCTGTATTTACCGGGTTGACAGTTCATGACAACATGGAACTGGCGGCAGTCAAAAACCGTTCCTTGGTTTCTTCCATTTTTCACAAAGCCAATAAAGAGCAGGAAGAATTGATTGACAATGTACTGGATACCATCGGGCTGTATGAGAAGAAAGAGCAAAATTCAGCCGCTTTGGCCCATGGGGAAAAGCAATGGCTGGAAATCGGGATGCTGCTGGCGCAGAAGCCCCAATTGATGCTGCTGGACGAACCGGTTGCCGGCATGGGAAGACAAGAGACGGAAAAGACCGGCGAACTGCTGAAAAAGATTGCCAGGGACTGTACGATGATTGTGGTCGAGCATGACATGGAATTTGTCAGGGATTATGCCAGCAGAGTAACCGTCCTCCATGAGGGTTCCGTACTGGATGAAGGCAGTATGGCCGAGGTGCAGAACAACCAGAAAGTGATTGATGTTTATCTGGGACGGGGTGGGGAACGGGATGCTTGATGTAAACAATCTTAACGCTTATTACGGCGAAAGCATTATTTTAAATCAGATCAGCGTAACGGTGCCTGACGGTCAGGTGGTATGTCTGCTGGGCCGCAACGGGGTAGGCAAAACGACATTTCTAAAAAGCGTCATGGGGCTGGTGAAAACGCCGGCCGGCAGCATCCGGTTCAACGGCCGGGAGATGATTCATCAGCCTGCGTTTCGGCGAGCCCGGCAAGGGATCGGCTATGTGCCCCAGGGACGGGATATTTTTCCCCAGCTGACGGTGGAAGAAAATCTTATGCTGGGGCTGGAAGTAGCCGGCGGTCATGGCAGTATCGGCCAGAAGGTGTATGATTTGTTTCCCGTTCTTAAGACGATGCTGCAGCGGAAAGGCGGTGATTTGAGCGGCGGGCAGCAGCAGCAACTGGCGATTGCCCGGGCACTGGTCTCCAATCCTAAGCTGTTGATTCTTGACGAACCGACGGAAGGGATCCAGCCTTCGGTCATCCAGGATATCGGCAATGTCATTAAACGGCTGAAACGGGAAGGCAATATTACCATTTTAATCGTGGAGCAGTATCTGGAATTTGTGATGGATGTCGCCGATTATTATTATGTGATGGATAAGGGACGCATCGTTCTGGCAGGGGAAACAAAAGAACTGGATCAGGACGAGATTCAAAAGAAAATAGCGATTTGACAGGTAAAGGAGTGTTCAAGATGCATTTAATGCCAAAGGAAAGGGAAAAACTGATGCTGCATTTTGCCGGAGAATTGGCAAAGAAGCGAAAAAGCAGGGGGCTGAAGCTGAATTATCCGGAAGCGGTGGCGCTTATCAGCGCCGAACTGATGGAGGGGGCGAGAGACGGTCTGACAGTAGAGGAACTGATGAAGTTCGGCACTGAAATAGTAACTAAAAATGATGTGCTGGAAGGCGTCGATACGATGATTGACGAGGTTCAAGTCGAAGCGACCTTCCCTGACGGAACCAAATTAGTTACAGTACATCAACCGATACGATAGGAGGAGAGCGTTTATGATACCGGGAGAGATTTTTGTCAAGAGTAAAGAAATTTTGTGCAATGCCGGGGAAAAAACGATAAAAATTGCTGTTAAGAATACGGGCGACAGGCCCATTCAGGTTGGTTCCCATTTTCATCTGTTTGAAGCGAACCAGTCGTTGGATTTTACCCGGGAGAAAGCGTTCGGCATGCGGCTGAATATCCCCGCCGGGACAGGCGTAAGATTTCAGCCCGGTGAATGTAAAGAGGTTGAATTAGTTGAGCTGAGCGGCAATAAGGAAGTTTACGGCTTACATGGGATGACGAACGGCAAGACAACCGATGATGAGCTGAAGAGCAAAGCACTGAAAAAATTGCAAGAATCAGGCTTTAAGGGGGCGTGAAAAAATGAGTTTAAGAATACCGGGCAGCGAATATGCAAATATGTTTGGCCCTACGATTGGCGATCGAGTCAGACTTGCCGATACGGATCTTATTGTTGAAGTGGAAAAAGATTACACGGTATACGGTGAAGAGTGCAAGTTCGGCGGCGGCAAGTCCATTCGGGACGGGATGGCGCAATCGTGCAGCGCTGTCAGTAAGAACGGGGCTTTGGATTTATTAATTACCAATGTTTTGATCATAGATTATCAGGGTATTGTTAAGGCGGATATCGGCATTAAAGACGGTAAAATTGTCGGTATCGGCAAAGCCGGCAATCCAGCCATTACGTCCGGTGTCGGTGAGCATATGGTCATTGGCGCATCGACCGAGGTAATTGCCGGGGAGGGATTGATTGCGACAGCCGGCGGGATTGATACGCATGTTCATTACATTAGTCCGCAGCAGATAGAAACCGCGCTTTACAGCGGCATGACCACTATGATCGGCGGCGGGACGGGACCGGCGGATGGCTCTAATGCCACGACTTGTACTCCCGGTCCCTGGAATATAGCCAGGATGCTGGAGGCGGTTGAAGAGTTTCCCATGAATTTTGGTTTTCTTGGCAAAGGGAATTCTTCCTCCCGGGAACCGCTCATTGAGCAGGTGAAAGCAGGCGTTATGGGCTTAAAACTGCATGAAGACTGGGGTTCCACTCCCCAAGCGATTGACACCTGTCTGAGCGTCGCCGAAGATTACGATATTCAGGTTGCGATTCATACCGATACAATTAATGAAGCCGGCTATGTGGAAGATACCATTAAAGCAATTAATGGCCGGTCCATCCACACATATCATACGGAAGGCGCCGGGGGCGGACATGCTCCGGACACGGTAAAACTCGCAGCCTGCCCCAATATTATTCCTTCGTCGACCACGCCGACATTGCCGTATACGGTCAATACCCTGGTTGAACATTTGGATATGCTGATGGTTTGCCACCATATGGATAAAAATGTGCCGGAAGATATTGATTTTGCCAATTCCCGCATCCGCGCCAATACGATTGCCGCGGAAGACGTGCTGCATGACCGGGGAGTGATCAGTATAATAAATTCCGATTCTCAGGCGATGGGGCGGGTAGGAGAAGTCATTATCAGAACCTGGCAGACTGCCGATAAAATGAAAAAGCAGTTCGGGGCCTTAAGCGGCGACAGCCGGCAAAACGACAACCGCAGGGTTAAGCGGTATATTGCAAAATATACAATTAATCCGGCTATAGCTCATGGCGTGTCCAAATACGTAGGTTCTTTGGCAGCCGGCAAGCTGGCGGATATTGTGCTTTGGAAACCGGCCATGTTCGGCGTAAAACCGGAGATGATCATTAAAGGCGGGTTTATTGCCGCAAGCAGAATGGGTGAGGCGAATGCTTCCATCCCGACGCCGCAGCCGGTTATTTACCGGAATATGTTTGGCGCTTTCGGCAAGACTAAATATAAAACGGCGGCAACATTTGTTTCGGGCGAGTCACTCCGGAACGGGGAGATAGATAAACTGCATTTGCAAAAAATGCTTTATCCGGTTTCCGGCTGCAGAAACATCGGCAAAAAAGATATGATTCTGAATGATGCTGTGCCGCATATCGAGGTGGATCCCCGCACCTATGAGGTCAAACTGGACGGTGAGCTTATAACCTGTGAACCGGTGAAAAGTTTGCCGCTGACGCAGCGCTATTTCTTATTCTAAAAATAAACAACAACCATGAAAAAATGTGAAGCTAGCATGCATTTTTTCATGGTTGTTGTTTATTCGGCGGTGAATGCTATAATAAAAATGAATAGAATTCCAGCTGTGCCAAACCGGCCAAGGTATGGAAGCAAAGGAAGAATGGGAAATGCTGGAGAAAATTTACTTAATAGCGCCTTATGCCGGACTTGCTGATCTCGGCAAAGAAATCAACCAAGCGATGAATTGGAATATCAACGTACAACTGGGCAATCTGGAAGACAGCATACCGTTTGCCCAAACGGCACAGCAGCAGGGCGCGCAGGCAATTATCAGCCGGGGAGGAACCGCATCCATTATTCGCAGCTGCGTGGATATTCCGGTTATTGAAATCGAAGTCACAGGCTATGATATTTTAAAGGCTCTGTATCCCTATCGGAACAGCAATGCCGCAGTCGGTGTTATCGGCTACCGCAATGTTGTTGCCGGCTGCAAAGATATAAGCAGTATATTGAACATTCCGATGGAAAATATTCTTATCCCCAACGAACCGCAGTTAGACTGGAATATAATCCGGCAGCAAGTAAAAGCGATGATCAAGCGTTATAAAATAGATGTCATTGTCGGCGATACGGTCATCATCAGCAAATTCAATCATTTAGCGGTAAAGTGCCAATTGATAACTTCCGGCAAAGAAGCGGTATTGCAGGCTGTTGATGTGGCACAAAAGGTAATTCGCGCCCAAAACAGCGAGAAAGAGAAATTCGAAAAATTCCGGGCAGTATTAAATTTTATTCATGATGGCGTGGTTGTAACCGATGAAAATGGCATTGTTACAGCAGCCAATCCATGTGCCGAGGCGATATTCGGCCTGTCCGGCGCTGAAATGCAGGGGAAGCAGATTGCCAAGATTATTAAGAATTTTCCCCATGACCATGTCTTAAAAGCAGGTGCGCCCCAATTGGCTCATATTCAATCCACGGCGAATGAACACGTTGTTGCCAATAGTGTACCTATTCTCATTGACGGTACGGTTCGCGGAAGCGTGTCTACATTTAAAAAGGTATCCGAGATTCAAAAAATGGAACGGGAGATCAGAAAAAATCTTTATGCCAAAGGATTAGTAACCAAATATACTTTTCCGGACATTATGACAAAAGATCAACAGATGCTGAGACTGCTGACACTTGCCCAGAATTATGCAAAAACCGACGCCACTGTGCTTATTGCCGGTGAAAGCGGTACCGGCAAAGAAATGCTGGCTCAAAGCATTCACGCCGCCAGTCCCAGGGCAAAAGGCCCCTTTGTGGCGGTAAATTGTGCGGCGCTGCCGCCTCAATTGCTGGAAAGCGAATTATTCGGCTATGTGGAAGGGGCGTTTACCGGTGCGGCCAAAGGGGGAAAAACCGGGCTGTTCGAACTTGCCCATAACGGGACAATTTTTCTGGATGAAATCGGGGAACTTGCCTTGCCGCTTCAGGCCAGACTTCTGCGCACACTCCAGGAAAAACAGGTTATGCGGCTGGGATCGGACAAAATTATTCCCATTGATATTCGGGTGATTGTGGCCACAAATATTAATTTGCGCCAGGCGGTCAGAGAAGAAAAATTCCGTAAAGATTTATATTACCGCATTAATGTATTGAATTTAAAAACGATTCCGCTGCGCGATAGGAAAAATGATATTGAATTTCTCTGCTACTATTTTTTACAGTACTATAATCATCAATACGGCAAGCACGTAAAGAAAATTCAGCCGGAAGTGCTGCGGCTGTTTCATCATTACAGCTGGCCGGGAAATATCCGTGAAATGAAAAATATTATGGAGAGAATCGTCATTTCCACTAATTGCGAGGAAGTTGCTGTCAACAATATTGACCTGCTGATTGATGAAATGAAACCGGAAGATGAGGCGGACGGAGGGGAAAGTAATGGTCACAATCCTGATTCTTTCCTGCAAGGCACTATGGAAGAGATAAAAGTAAAAATTATTAAAGCCGTACTGGAAAAAGAAAAGTATAATAAAACGAATACGGCCAAACGGCTGCAGATTAACCGCTCTACCATTAACCGACTCCTATAGATGATGCAAAATGCGCCAGAAACGGTTTATTATAAAGCGCTGCTTTTATATAAAGATTACAAAAACAGTGCTTTTTTATTACCGATATATTTTTGCAAGTAGTTAATTTTCTAAAATTTATCAGTATTATTCAGACTTATTGGCCAATTCAAATAATGAATTGGCCAATAAGTCTGATGCGGTAAAAATTTTGGCATGGAATTTGCATTATATAAAAATAAATCTAATACAAGGAGGTTTTTGTATGCGTAAACAAGCCGTTGTTATTCACCCCAGAGATAATGTCGCCACCGCTACTGCCGACATTAAAAAAGGATCTCAGGTAAGCATGTTTGTCGCCGGCCGGGATGTCAGCGTGGTGGTTCTTGCCGACATTCCCTTTGGCCATAAATTCGCCATCAGGGATATTCCCTGCCGGCAGCATGTTCTGAAGTATGGTGAATCCATTGGCCTTTCAACCGCTGACATTCGCAGTGGCGACTATGTCCATGTGCATAATGTGGAAAGTGAAAGAGGCCGCGGAGATTGGGAAGAATGAAATCAAATTCTGAGAAAAGGTGGTATGTTATATGAAACTCAAAGGTTATCGCCGTCCGGACGGAAAAGCGGGCATACGAAATTATGTGCTGCTGCTGCCCACCAGTGTTTGTTCGACACAGGTAGCAATGGAAATTTCCAATAAAGTCAATGGCAGTACGTATGTCAACAATTCCTTCGGCTGCTGCCAGGTAGCAGGTGATGCAAAACTGACATTTAAAACAGTAGTCAATGTAGGCCTGAATCCTAATGCCGGTGCCGTTATTGTCGTTGGTCTCGGCTGCGAGGGAGTCGAGCCTCACAAAGTAGCTGCTGAAATTGAAAAGTCAGGGAAACCTGTCGCCTGTGTCGTCATTCAGGAAGAAGGAGGGACGCTGAAAGCTTTGGCAAAAGGCTGTTCCATTGCGCGCCAATTTTCCCAAATGCTATCCGTTCAGGCGAAAGAAGAAATCGCTGTAAGCGAATTAATTCTGGGGATTGAGTGCGGCGGCTCGGATACAACCTCCGGGTTAGCTTCTAACCCGGCATGCGGCGCTGCCTCCGACATTCTTGTGGCAAAAGGCGGGACATCCATTTTGTCCGAAACTACCGAACTGATTGGGGCTGAGCAGATACTGGCGCAGCGTGCTGTGAATGAAACTGTCAAAACTGGTTTGCTCCGGCTTGTCAAGGGCTGTGAAGAACGGGCCAAAGCACTGGGCGAAGATATCAGAGGCGGACAGCCTACACCGGGGAATATCCAGGGAGGCATTACGACCATCGAAGAAAAATCTCTGGGATGTGTACACAAAGCCGGCACCGCGCCCCTGCAGGGAGTGTTGGAATACGCCGATATGCCCCGGGCGAAGGGGCTGTTCGTTATGGATTCGCCCGGGCAGGATATTGAATCTGTATCCGGTATGGTAGCCGGCGGAGCGCAAATTATTATCTTTACTACCGGCCGGGGAACTCCGACCGGCAATCCGTTAGCGCCTGTCATCAAAATTACCGCCAACAGCAAGACCTACAACAATATGCAGGATAATATCGATATTGACGCATCCGGCATTATCGACGGAACTAAAAGCATTGAAGCCGTCGGTCAGGAAATATTCGATGAAATGATGGAGGTCGTCAATGGCAAGACAACAAAGGCGGAAACCCTTGGGCATAAAGAATTTTCTATATACAAAATTGCTCCGACTTTTTGACTGAGAAGTGTAAAAGCCGGAGCAGAAGTTCTTAATAGTAAGGCAGCTGTTCGTCAAAACCCTGCTTGTTGTTTTTATACCAGGCGATAATATGATTAATCGTTTCCCTGGCTTTGGTTCGTGCGGCCACATCGGAGTTAAAAGCCTGATGCGGCTGCACGTATATATTGGCACTGCGGTCTAATGCTTTTCCCACTATTGTTTTTGAACATGACGGATTTGCGCTGTTAGCGGCAGTATTCAGTTCGTTTTCAAATTCGGCTTCATTTGAAAATACATCTAATCCCAGCCCGCTGATCCTGCCGGCGGCATACAGCTCCAGCAATACTGATTCCGGGGCTATTTCTCCGCGTGTAACATTGATAAATATCAATCCGGGTTTTGCCTGGGACAGATACTCTTGCGAAAAGTAGCCTTGATTATAAAATTTACTGTCGCTATTTTTGGTAAGATTCATCGCATTTATGATGATATCGCTTGATTTGACGGCTTCTTCTTTCGAGACAAATTTTACTTTTCCTTTATACAGGCTGTCTAGTTGTTCCTGACGGATATCAACTCCCTGGGCAGTCAAATCATTTGCCTCAATGAGGTCGTAAATTTTTTTCCCTATTTTGCCAATGCCGAAAATCGTAACAATTCTATGCTTGTTCAATTCCATGAATGCCCTGGATTTTTTTCTTTCAAAGGTGGCTGTATTTATTGTATAATGATTCAATTCTCCGGCTGCGGCGTAAAGAAATTTAATTGCCGTTTGCGCCACGGCGTTTACGCAGTATTCCCGCAGCGATGTTATATTGGCTTTCGCCGCTAAATGTTCATAGTGATCGTAGCCGGTACTGCGGGTTACGATGCTTTTTTTGTGCCCGGTCAGATAAGATGCCGGAAGAGCAGAATGTGTTTTTGTTGTTATAATGTCCGGGAGAGTGATTTCCGGATTCTTTTTTAAAAAATCCTGTACATTATCGGGGGTAATAAGATAGCGGTATATTTCCGGAAGTTGATGTCCCTGCTGAGCTTTTTTTGTTTCTTCATCAAGGTATTGTGCCTCAGGCCCTAAAGATTCAAAATGAATGATATCATACTTGTCCATTTAGCATTTCCTCCTTTGCCTGTTTACAGTATAATTTTACTACTATAATCAGTTTATTTCCAGTATAATTAAAGGCGCACGGGTATATATATCAAAAGACGCCTGACAATTTTTGCCGGGCGTTCTTGACTATAATGCAGCGAGATCAAAAGGCGTTTCCTGGTAGACATAATAGTTCAGCCAGTTGGAAAAAAGAAGATTCGCCGCGCTTCGCCAGGTAACCATGGGGGGCTGACTGGGATCGTCATTAGGATAATAATGATAGGGAATTTGAATGGGCACTCCCTGGGAAATGTCCCGGTCGTATTCGGTTTTCAGGGTAAGCGGGTCGTATTCGGAATGGCCGGTGATGAAAAATTGCCTTCCCATTAAATCGGCTACGGCATAAACGCCGGCCATGTCAGATTCGGCGAGCAGGCGCAGCTGAGAAACTTTTTCGATGTCTTCCCGTTTGACTTCCGTGTACCGGGAATGGGGAACATAGAAGGTGTCGTCAAAACCGCGAAACAGCCTGGCATGCTCGCTGGGAAGTACTTTATGGGGAAAAACGCCAAACATTTTTTGGGGAAGATCATACTTTGGTATGCCGTAGTGGTAATATAATCCGGCCTGGGCTCCCCAGCAGATATGGAGCGTGGAGTAGACGTGGGTTTTACTCCACTCCATGATTTGGCAAAGCTCATCCCAATAGGCCACTGCTGCAAAAGGCATTTGCTCGACCGGTGCGCCGGTGATGATCATGCCGTCATAGCGGCGGGATTTTACCGCGTCGAAGGTCTCGTAGAACTTGATGAGATGCTCGTGGGATGTGTTGGTCGGCGTATAGGTGGCGGTATAGATAAAATCGAATTCCACTTGCAGGGGTGAATTACCCAGTAAACGGAGCAGCTGGGTTTCAGTGGTGATTTTCGTCGGCATGAGATTTAACAGCAATAGTTTCAGAGGGCGTATATCCTGGCTGTACGCTCGGTTTTCGTACATAACGAAAATATTTTCACCTTCCAGAATATCGACGGCAGGCAGATTATTCGGGATTTTTATTGGCATTTTTTCGTCCTCCATTTACAATAGGCTAAAGTCGTTCTTGCTTATAATCGGAAAGCCGATATACTATGTAAAAAAGGGTTTTATTTCTATGCTTGCATTCAACATTGCAATAATAGTATCATTTTATATGAAGTCTTCTTTGAATACAATATATTTTTGCGAATTGTGAATATAGCGGAGATAATTCAAGCTATTGGTATTGATCGGGCTGTTTGATCTAACGGAAGCAAGTTTATGGCGGGAAAGGGGTGGATGAATTGATTAGAGAATATCTAAAGAACAATCTGTTGATTGCGGATGGCGCAATGGGGACCTATTACGATCAGATTACCGGAATTTATGACAGCTTGCCCGAATTTGCCAATCTGCGGGAACCGGAAATTATTGAACAAATTCACGCTGAATATATTGACGCCGGGGCAAAATTAATCAGGACCAATACGTTTTCGGCAAATTGTTTTTCCATGAACATAACAAGAACGACGCTGCGGCAGGTATTGACTGCCGGGGTGCAAATAGCCGATAAAGCAGCTGAGGGCAAAGACGTATTTGTTGCCGCAAGTATCGGTCCTATTCCGGAAATGGTGGATAAAACTGCGCTTGACCGAGAGCGGGTGCTGGCGGAGTATCAATTTATTGCCGATGTTTTATTGGCTGCAGGGGCGAAAGTTTTTATTTTCGAAACTTTCAGCGGCACTGAGTATTTAAAGGAAATCACCCAATATATTAAGGAGAAAAACAACTCGGCATTTGTATTGGCCCAGTTTGCCACCACGCCGGAGGGCTTTACCAGGAATGGAATCCGCAACGAACGCATTGTGGCGGAGATGAAAAAGCTGGACAGTCTGGATGCGTATGGATTTAACTGCGGCGTAGGTCCCACTCACTTGCATAATTTATTGCAGAAGATCGATATCACCGGTGATATCGTATCAGTTATGCCCAATGCCGGCTATCCGGAAATTGTCAAGGAACGGATATTGTACATTCAAAACCCGGACTATTTTGCCAATAAGATGAATGACATTCGCCAGCTGGGGGTTAAAATTATCGGCGGGTGCTGCGGGACGACTCCGGCCCATATCAAAAAAATGGTGGAAGTGATCCGGCGGAATCCGGCGGAATATTTGCCAAGCCGGACCGTTGAAGTGAAACCGGCTGCTTTGCGTGAGAAAAGCAGGAATGAATTTTCTGACAAACTTACCAGAGAGCAGTTCGTCGTTGCGGTAGAATTGGACCCACCCTTTAACGCTAATTCGGAAAAAATTTTGCATAATGCCCGGATATGTAAGGACAATGGCGTAGATATCATAACGATAGCCGATTCTCCCATGGGCCGGGCCAGAGTGGATTCGGTTGCCATTGCCGCAAAAATTAAGCGGGAAGTGGGAATCGATGTACTGCCCCATCTCTGCTGCCGGGACAAAAATTTGAATGCTCTGAAGTCAGGCCTTTTGGCGGCCTATATGGAGGGGATCCGCAATATCCTGGCAGTAACAGGCGACCCGATTTTAAATTCCGATAAAAAAGATATCAAAAGCGTATTCAACCTGAATTCTTTAAAACTGATTGAAATGATAAGGACAATGAATCAGGATGTTTTTTCCGCCGATCCTTTCCAGGTGGGAGGAGCACTGAATGTAAACGCGGCAAAGCCTGAAGTCGAGCTGGAAAGAATGAGCCGGAAACGGGAAAATGGCGCCGCCTTTTTTCTGACGCAGCCTGTTTTCAACGAAAGCGCCATCGAGTTTATTGCCAAAGCCAGAAGTAAGGGGAATGTGAAGCTATTAGGCGGCATTATGCCACTTGTCAGCTATAGAAATGCCCAGTTTCTCAACAATGAAATGCCGGGAATCCAGGTGCCGGAAGTTCTGATCAATCAGTTTGACGCAAGCATGGCTAAACAGGAAGCGGAAGATCTGGGTATTGCATTAGCGGTGAAAATTGCGGAAGAAATCAAGCCGCATGTAAATGGATTTTATTTTATTACTCCTTTTAACCGGGTGGAAATGATTATGAAAATCTGGCAGCGGCTAAAATGAAAGATTTAGTCTAACGATCGTAAAATTCAGTATATTGGCCGGATATAGTGGTATAATTAAAGTATACTTTTTTGGACAAAACTTGAGCCGGATCTTCGGGGGCGGAGGCTGATATGGAAGAAAGATTGAATGCGGTAACTCACGGCATCGGAACATTGCTGGCCGTGGTCGGGCTAACTTTTCTAATCGTATTGTCTTATTTGTACGGCAGTATTTGGCATCAGGTCAGCTTTGGCATTTATGGCGGCTCCCTGGTACTGCTGTATCTGGCATCGACTCTTTATCACAGCTTCACCAATCAAAAGCTGAAGTATATTTTTAAGATTATTGACCATTCGGCGATTTACTTATTAATCGCCGGCACTTACACACCGTTTACCCTGGTGCTGCTCCACGGGACTTTAGGCTGGACTGTTTTTGGCATTGTTTGGGGGCTGGCTGTTGTCGGCGTGACGTTTCAAATTTTTTTCGTCAAACGGTTTAAGGTTTTGTCGACGATTTGTTATATTGTCATGGGCTGGCTGATGGTTATTTTCATAAAACCCCTCGTTTTGGCTCTACCGACGATGGGACTTTGCTGGTTAATCGCCGGCGGTCTTTTCTATACGGTCGGAGCGTTGTTTTATCTTTATCGCTGGGTTCCTTACAATCACGCGGTCTGGCATTTGTTTGTGCTTGCCGGCAGCATTTCTCATTTTATCACGGTGTTATTTTATGTGCTTCCCATTCCGGTGGCTGCATAAATAAGAATAAAGGAACGGCTTGATAGGAATGCTATATAATTGACATTTAATACAAGGGGGAACAGCAGCAATGTTAAAAGCAGCATTTATTTTTTTAGCGCCTCAGGCGGACACCGCTCGTCACCGGGCGGTGGTTGAAACTCCGGCAGTTGAATTGACTGTGGTAGGAGCAGAAGATTATAAGGCAGCGGTGAAAACGGCACAGGAGCTAACGGCACAGGGGGTTGGCGCCATCGAACTATGCGGCGGTTTTGGCATAGAAGGGGTGGCGGCCATCAAGACCGCAGTAGCCGGAAAGGCTGTTATTGGCGCCGTGCGGTTTGATTTGCATCCCGGACTGGACAATAAAAGCGGCGATGCAATTTTTAGATAAATGAATAAGAAATCAGGCCTGTCGGCTCATCCGGCAGGTCTGATTTTTTATTTGGATGAAACTTATGTTTAAAGCACCATACAGAGAGGACATACTTTAAGTTGAGTTCTGATTTTATTCACTCAAGGAGACTGTGTATTGTGAGGATACTGGTTGTGGAAGACGACGCTCTGCTGCGGGAAGCAATCGTAACAGTGTTCAGGGAAGAAGGATATTGGGTCGACGAGGCGGATAATGGCGATGACGGACTGTTTAAAGCCGGTCAGAATATTTTCGATCTTCTTGTTCTGGATATTATGCTGCCGGAAATCAGCGGCCTTGCTATTGTAAAAAAGCTGCGCCGCCAGGGGCTGACTGTGCCAATTTTATTTCTGACGGCCAGGGACAGTATTGAGGATCGGGTAGCGGGACTGGAAAGCGGCGCTGACGACTATTTGATCAAGCCTTTCGCCGTGCCTGAGCTTCTGGCCCGGGTAAAGGCCTTGCTGCGGCGTACTGCTTCCGGCAAGGAAGGAATGCTGCAGTATGGGGAAATAGCGTTAAATCCCAAGCTAAAGGATGGATTTGTCAACCAGAATGCTTTGCAGTTAACGGCTAAGGAATACGAATTATTAGAGTTTTTTATTGTAAATAAAGAACAAATATTAGCCCGGGAACAGATTTTTGACCGGATTTGGGGCTTTGAATCAGAGACTACCCTTGGTATTGTTGATTTATATGTTCACTATCTGCGGAAGAAGTTAGCTCCTTTTGGCTATGAAGCAGTAATTCAAACGGTTCGCGGGGTGGGATTCAAATTAAAAGCGAAGTAGGCATGTTTAAAAAGACGCTATGGCAGCTTACCGCCTTAAATTCGACGGTTTTTCTCTTGATATTTATTGTTTTGGGAGCAACGCTCTATGCGTATGTGAATCATCAATTGTTTGATGATGTTGACGATTCGATGCAAAATAAGGTAGAAGCTTTTCAGATCGTTAATGGCCGGCCGCGCATGGTGATTACCCAGGCAGTTTCGTTTGACCCCCGGACCTTTCTGCTGCTGCGGGACAGTAATGACAACATTATTAATCTGAACCCGTTAGCCTTTGATGATGTTGAGCAGGTGCCGGGCTTGCTGGATGGTCTGAGAAGCGGTGCTCCTCAATCAAGAAAGTTGGCCAACCATGTGTATCGCATTGTAATCCGGCCTTATGTTTATGCCGAGAACACATTGATCAGGCCTGACGCTGCGCCGGCTGCTATCAGCGAGATCATTGCCGTGAGTATTGTGGACTCGGAAGTCGCCATGCTGCGCCGACTGTTTTTTGTTTTGATGGCGAGTTTATTTGCCGGTACCCTGGCTATCACCTTTGCCAGCTATTACTTGGCGAATCGGGCGCTGATTCCGATTAAGGCAGCCTGGGATAAGCAGCAGCAATTTACGGCCGATGCTTCGCATGAGCTGCGGACGCCGCTTGCGGTGATTAAGAGCAATGCCGAACTGCTGCTCAGACATCCCGAACATAGTGTGGAACAGGAAAGCATCCGGATTACCAATATACTTAGAGAAACAATCCGGATGAATAAACTTGTCACTACTTTGCTGACTCTTACCCGGGCCGATGCGAATCAAATTGACCTTCGGTTTGCCGCTTTAAATTTAAGCGATCTGATTCATTCCCTAGTCGGGCAGTTCCGTCCCTTGGCGGAGATAAAAAAAATAGAATTACTGTCAACGGTGCAGCCTTCCTTGAAGATCTTGGCCGACGAGGAACGTATTTATCAAATGTTGGTGATTGTGCTGGATAATGCGCTGAAATATACGAACCGGCAGGGGAAGGTGCAGCTCCTTTGTTATGGGCAGGCAAATAGTGTGGTTATTCAAATTGAGGATACGGGCTGCGGCATCGCGGCGGCGGATATGCCCCATATTTTTGATCGGTTTTTCCGGGGAGATAAAGCGCGTTCCCGGGAAACAGGGGGGAGTGGACTGGGACTGGCGATTGCCCAGTGGATTGTTGAAAAGCATAACGGAAAAATTCAAGTGGAAAGCCGGATTGGCATGGGTACGAAGTTCTCCATTATTCTTCCGATAAAATGATTGAAGCATAGAAGCGCGGGGACGTTCATTCCGCTCCTTAAACTGTTAACTTGTTTGGCAGCAAATTTTTTTTGCAGGCCGGCATTGCCATGAGCTGCATATCAGCCGGGAACCGGCACCGCCCCTAGCCGAGCAGCAGCCAACGCTCCGCCGCCATCGCTTAATCTTCGTTTATGACTAACGATCAACTGCTAAGGCCTCGCGCCATTCGCCATCTCCGCCCGGTGCTAAGTGCCAAATTCCAGGTGCTATGCGCCCGCAGGTAACATTTACAATTCATGGTCTAAAGAAAATCAAAAAATGCAGCGCTAAAATCAGGCTAAGCCCCTAAAAAGGTTAGTTCCCATATTTTATTTGGGGTACGAAAATAAGGAGGTACATTTATGGCAGGCAAACGTAAAAAAATGCCGGCATTCGTTTTAGCAGCGATGGGGGTATTCCTGGTCAATTCTTCCCTGGTTTTTGCCGATGCGCCGCTAGTATCCTTGGATGACAGTGTTGCTATGGCGCTTAAAAATAATTCGGCAATTAAAATAGCGCTGACGGATCGGGATAAGGCTCTGTTGGGAATTGATGAAGCGAAAGCAGGCGGAGGACCGACTCTGTCTCTCAGCAGCAGCGGCAACCGGAGTATGAACATGGCGGAAGGAACACCGGGTAACAGCTTTAGCAATTCTTTGCGTCTCAGTATGCCGTTGTATACCGGCGGACGTCTTGCAGGGCAGGTAGATCAGGCAAAGCTAAATGCTCACGCAGCTGATCTTGGCGTTATAAAAGCGCAGCAGCAAACCACGTTGGCAGCGACCACTGCTTATTTTACTGTGCTGCAAAGCCATAACATGGTTAAGGTAAACCAAGAGGCTGTGGACAGTTTGACCGCCCATTTGAATAACGTCCAAGCGCAGTACAGCGTTGGTACAGTTGCCAAGAGTGATGTCCTCGGCACGCAGGTCCAGTTGGCCAACGCCCAGCAGAACTTGACTAAGGCGCAGAATGCTTACGATGTGGCAGTATCCAGCTTGAATAACATTACCGGGATGCCGTTGGATACACAAAATACCTACCAGGATGATTTGAGTTATACGCCTTATGCGATGTCTCTGGATGACAGCATTACTGCCGCATTGAAAAACCGGCCGGAAATTGGTCAAAGTAAAGACAGCGTTGATGCTGCCAAAGTCGGTGTAAAAGTTGCTGACAGCGGCCATTTACCGACAGTGAGCGTATCTGGAGCAGAAGGATGGTCGGACAATAATTTTCCGGGAACTGCTAATAACAACTGGTCGGTAGGCATTAGCGCCAGCTGGAATTTATTTGATTCCGGCTTAACCAATGCCAAGGTGAAGGAAGCGAAAGCGGCAGCTGATAAGGCGGCTGAGCAGGATAAATCAACTCATGACAGCATTGAACTGGAAGTGCGACAGGATTACCTCAGTATGAAAGAAGCGGAGCAACGTATTCAGACATCCTCTGTAGCTGTTGATCAGGCAGCCGATGCGCTGAAGATCGCCGAGGCGAAATACCAGGCCGGTGCCGGAACAAATTTGGATGTTATGGATGCTGAACTGGACTTAACTCAGGCGAAAACCAATCATACGCAAGCTTTGTATGATTATAACACCAATAAGGCAAAGTTGGAAACCGCTATTGGTGGTGTTAGCGAGTGAAGGGAGGTAAGCTGATGACAGCAGTGTGGCAAAAGATCCGACGGTATAAGTTATGGCTGATTGCACTGCTTATTGTGGCCGGAGCAGTGCAGATGACCGGCGTGCTGAGTACCGGTAAAGCCCAGCAGCCGGCAAAGGTGACGACGATTACGGCTGAACGGGGAGAAGTCACATCGGTGGTTTCCGCTACCGGTACGATTAGCCCGGTCAATATGGTAGATATCAGTTCCAAAATTTCCGGCTTGATCGAAGAAGTGAAAGTGGCTGAAAATGACCATGTGAAAGCCGGACAGGTGCTGTTTGTGCTGGATGACAGTCATCTCCAGACTCAGGTATCGCAGGCTCGGGCCCGTTTGGCAAGTGCAGCGGCAAGTTATGAGCGCAGCCAACGGCTCCATGATATTGACGGAATTTCCGACCAGCAGCTTGATTCTGCTCGCACGGACTACAGTGTGGCTCAGGCAGCTTATGATGATGCCGTTTCTCAATTGGCCGATACGGTCATTAAAGCGCCGATTGACGGTGTCGTCATCGGTAAGCCTACTCCGGCCGGTCAGGCGGTTTCACCGGGATTTTCTTCGCAAATGGTCCTGATGACTATTGCCGATATGGATAAAATGCAAATCCAGACTCAGGTGGACGAGTCGGATATTGGCAAGGTAAAAAACGGTCAGCATGTTACGTTTACTGTTGATGCGTATCCGGGAGAAACCTTTACCGGGGTTGTCTCCAATGTATCGCAAAAAGCCACGGTTCAGTCAAATGTTGTGTATTATAACGTTATGGTGGATGTTGACAACAAGGCGAATCTGCTGAAACCGACCATGACGGCGCGGGTATCCATCAATGTAGGTCAAAGCAGCAATACGCTGGTTGTTCCGCTGACGGCAGTCAAGATGATCAACGGACAGTACGTAGTCGGAGTGGAAAAAGACGGGAAAGTGGAAAATGCGGTTGTGACTACAGGTTTGTCCAATGATGAGAAAATCGAGATTTTAAGCGGACTGACTGACGGTGATCACGTAGTTGTGTCGCAGGTTAAAACCCAGGATAACGCTGCCAAAAGCGGCAATGGCGGTACCAGTGGCGGAATGAATCTATTTCGCGGTATGGGCAGGTAGACGGGGGGAATTTACATGACAATTCAATTAGCAGGGGTTAAAAAAATTTACCGGATGGGGGACAATGTGGTCAATGCTCTGGCCGGGATTGATTTAACAGTGACCGCCGGTGAGTTTACCGCCATTATGGGACCGTCGGGATCAGGCAAATCAACATTGATGAATATCCTGGGCTGCCTTGACCGGCCGACTGTTGGCTCCTATCAGCTGGACGGACAGGAAGTGGCTGCTTTGAACGATGATCAATTGGCGACGACCCGCAATAAAAAGATTGGTTTTGTATTTCAGAGTTTTAATCTTTTACCTCGTATGTCGGCAGTAGAAAATGTAGCATTGCCTTTGGTCTATGGCGGAGTAGAAAAAAAAGAGCGGCTGGAGCGGGCAGTACGGGCGCTGACAATGGTTGCGCTGGAACAGCGGCTGGATCACCAGCCCAACGAAATGTCGGGGGGACAGCGGCAGCGGGTAGCGATTGCCCGGGCTTTGGTCAACGATCCCACCATCATTATGGCCGATGAACCGACAGGAAACCTGGATACAAAGTCCGGTAACGAGGTCATAGAAATTTTTAAAGAACTGCACAACCAGGGAAGAACCATTATTTTGGTAACGCATGAGCCGGATATTGCCGAAAACGCTAAACGGGTTATTACTGTCAGGGATGGCAGTATTGTATCCGACGAGAAGAAGGCAGGGTGAAAATATGTTTTTTGAGAGTGTCCATATCGCCTTTGAAGGTCTTAAAGCCAATAAGCTAAGAGCTATTTTGACCATGCTGGGAATTATTATCGGGGTGGCGGCGGTTATTGCCATGGTTTCTATCGGGATGGGTGTGCGGTCGAAAGTAGAGGGATCGATTGCCGGATTAGGCAGCAACCTGATTATTGTAACTCCCGGAGCTCCCAATGCAGCAGGCGGCCCACGGCAGGCCGCCGGATCGGGTATTACCTTATCGGATAAAGACGCTCAGGCGATTGCCCGGGAGGTATCAGGGGTGAATATGGTAGCGCCTGCCGTGAGCAGACAGTATCAAGTAGTGTTCGGCAATCAAAACTGGACAACCAGTGTCCAGGGAACTACGCCGGAAATTGTCGGTATTCGCAGTTTTACCTTAGATCAGGGAACCTTTTTCACCAACCAGGATGTAGAATCCCGGTCAAGAGTAGCCGTACTGGGCAAAACAGTAGCCGACAACTTATTCGGCGGAATTTCTCCGGTGGGACAGACCATTCGTGTCAATAAAGCGCCTTTCCGGGTGGTGGGTGTTCTGGCAGGCAAAGGACAGTCCGCCGGCGGTATGGATCAGGATGATACGGTTATCGTTCCCTTGACGACGGCTCAGGAACGGCTTATGGGCATAACGTATGTGCAGAACATTAATGTCCAGGCTGCCGGGGCTGATGTGATTAATCAGGTGCAAAACGATATTACTGCGTTGCTGCGGGCACGGCATCATCTGATCGGAAATACAGCCGATGACTTTACAGTGCGAAACCTGGTAGCAGTTATGGAGACGGCCGGCGAGGCAACCAATACCATAACTTTGCTATTGGCGAATGTCGCCGCCATTTCTCTGCTGGTCGGCGGGATCGGCATCATGAATATCATGCTGGTGTCGGTGACGGAACGAACCCGGGAGATTGGTATCCGGAAAGCCCTGGGAGCCCGGTTTTCCAATATTCTGCTGCAATTTCTGATTGAAGCGGTAGTGATTGGAGTAACCGGGGGCATGATTGGAATTGCCTTAGGAATAGGAGCTTCTTTCGTGATTTCCACTATTGCCGGCTGGCAGACGGTGGTTTCATACTCCGCCGTGCTTGTGGCTTTTGCCTTCTCGGTGGTGATCGGTCTGTTTTTTGGTATCTATCCCGCCCGGAAAGCGGCATTGTTAGATCCGATTGAAGCGCTGCGGTATGAATGAGAAAATAACAGTAAGGGGTTGAAGGCAGTTGCCTTCAGCCCCTTACTGTTATTTTCTTCGACTTTCGGTAATGGTTTGGCAGTTTTATTGAAACTGGATATAATAAAGCATGAGGTGATTACAATGAATGAAGGTTTATTGGAAAAGTATGCTTCTTTAGTTGTGAAGATGGGTGTAAACATTCATAAAGGCCAAACGCTGGTAATTTCTTCGCCGCTTGAATGCGCTCCTTTTGTCCGCATTTTGTCCCGGGCTGCTTATCAGCAGGGAGCCCGGGAAGTCGTGCTGAATTGGAAGGATGAGCTGTCGGCTCAAATTAAGTTTATGCATGCGCCGGAGGAAATCTTTGATGAATTTCCCGATTGGCAAAAAGAATTTTATCTGTTTTATCTGCGGCAGGGAGCCGCTTTTATCAGTATCGCCGCTTCCGACCCGGAACTATTAAAAAATGTGGATCCGACACGAGTCGCCAGGACGCAGAAAGCCGGCAATACTGCCCTTAAAGAATACCGGGAAAGCATGATGAGCAATAAGAATGTCTGGAGCGTGATATCGGTTCCTACGAAAGCCTGGGCCAAAAAGGTTTTTCCTGACATGGACGAAGCGAGCGCTGTGGGAAAATTGTGGGAAGCAATTTTACAAACCGTCAGAGTGGATGCTGCTGACCCGGCGGCTGCCTGGGAACAACACAAGCAAAATCTCAAGACAAGGATGAATTTTTTAAATTCCCATCAATTTAAATTCTTACGTTATCAGAATTCATTAGGTACTAAGCTGACGGTTGAGCTGCCGACGAATCACATCTGGCTGGGAGGTTCGGAATATACACCGGAGGGTGTGGAATTTATGGCCAATATGCCTACGGAAGAAGTATTTACTATGCCGAAGAAGACAGGCGTAAACGGCACGGTGTTCAGTTCCAGACCCTTAAACTACAACGGCAGCCTGATCGACCGGTTTTCTCTTACTTTTAAAGCGGGAAAGATTGTAGACTTTACAGCGGAAACAGGCGATGAAATACTGAAAAAACTCATCGAAACCGATGAAGGTTCCTGCTATCTGGGAGAAGTGGCGCTGGTCCCTTACGATTCGCCAATTTCCAATTCGAAAATATTATATTATAATACGCTGTTTGATGAAAACGCCTCCTGCCACCTGGCAATGGGTAAGGCTTATCCGGTATGTCTCCAAAACGGGGAGAATATGACAAAAAAAGCATTGGAACAGGCGGGAGCTAACGACTCCCTGGTTCATGTGGACTTTATGGTAGGAACGGAAGATTTAACGATAATAGGAGTTACTGCGGACGGTAAGGAAATTCCGGTATTTAAAGACGGCAATTTCGCCAGAAAATAACGATAATTTTATCTGCAGCATACTGATAAAGGCGCCCCTTTCCGCACGCGGCAAAGGACGCCTTTTCACGTGAAATTATGCTTTAGCAGTTCCCTTTTCCCGGGAAATAATTTGGTCGAGAATTTCTGCCGCTTTCGCAATAATATTCCGGCATTTTATTTCTTCATTGCGATGATGGTCTTTCAAGTAGGCACAGTTAATATCGCCCATTTCTTTCTTATAGGCGTCAAACAGCTCCTTGGTCAGATCTTTTATCCGGGAACTTTCGTGAGCTCTGTCTTTAACGAATAAGATTCCTAATACCATGATGGATGCAGTGAGGGCACCGCATACATTCTCGATCGCCATTCCTCCGCCGAAGCCGGCAGATACTTTTAAGGCATTTGGATCTAAATGTAAGCCGTAAGCTTGGTTGGCTCCATATAAAAGTTTTTCCGCACAATTATAATCTTCTTTTTCGCCAAAACCTTCTTTAATTAGCTCGCTTAGCATAGCTGATTCCTCCATTATAGTTACCAGGGCGATTTTCCCGGGCGTATTAATTTATAAAAGATAAATTCGACTCCAGCGGCTGGGTTACCTTCCGGATAGAGATTTATTTTTAATTTTATCGGGGTTGTTATTGTATAAAATAGAAAGTCAGGGTATAATATAAATGAACATATGCTCAATTGGAGGATTTGAAATGCCCCGTAGACGTTGTTGTGGAATCGTCGAAGAAATTCCCTGTTGTCAGCGGTTTGTGCCGGAAGGAGGAACTGATACAGGGGTATATGAAATTTCGCTTGAGGAACTGGAAGCTGTCAGATTGAAAGATGTGGAAGGCATGGATCAGACAGCTTGTGCTATTCGCATGAGAGTATCGCGTCCGACCTTTCAGCGTATTTTACAGCGTGCCAGAAATAAGATTGCCTTGGCGCTAGTGAAGGGTCAGACGATTATAATACAAGGAGGTCATTATATGTTAAAGAACCGAGTTTTTGAGTGTGCCGATTGTGGTCATACCTGGGAAGTTGAACCATGCTCCGAGGGTGGCAAGCATGGGTATGAGATTGCCTGTCCCAAGTGTGGAAGTATGAAGAAGTTCAAGTTAAGCGATGAGGGTGAAAAACATGCCTGCGGCGGTGGGCATCATCACGGCGGCTGCTGCGGGGGACATAGCCACGAATAGTGGCGGTTGGATTATATCCATAAATAGTACGAAAACAATAACGGCTAAACAAGTCCGTTGTTGTTTTTTTTTTGTTCAGGAAGCGGACAGAATTAGCGAAGTTGGTTTGGTATTCGGCAAACAGGGAATAATAACCGGGAGCTTTAGAGAAGGTGAGGTGGTATGCGATGATTGACAATATTGTTGTAAACAGTATTCGCTATCTGAAAAAGTTGATTACTTACCAACCGCCTCAAAGTGCGAAGCCATTTGTCCTTGAAGAAAGCCCTTATGACAAGCAGCGGCAAAATTCCCCGGGAAGTTCAAGAAAAAATCGTCTAACCGACGACGCCCAAGAAATTCAAAAATTGCTGGTGCAGGCTCGCGAACTGGAAAATACAATGGAGAAAGCGAAGACTGCAATTGAAAAAGGGAAAGCCGCTTCGCTCAAAGAAATAGCCGAACAGCTGAGAGAATTGGGGAAAAGGCAAATTGAACTGGATCCAATTGCACTTTCCTATGATACGCAGATCGAGGTTATACAGCGTATTGTGAGCACTAGTCTGGATGAGAACGAGGCGATTTTACGAACTCTATATAATCTGCCGGAAAACAAAGACTTGATTATCCGGCATTTTGAAATACCCAGCAGTTCGCCCGTCGAAGCCATGATCGTGTTCTTGGATGGAATGATTGACAAAAATACGATTAATATGTCTGTTCTTCAACCATTAATGATATTTGGCCATACGATTGAGAATGGAGAAAATCTCATTGCAACCATTGTGTCGGCAGCGTTACCGAATAATGAAACGAAGCTGCTGGCCGGGTTTCGCGAAATTGCCGATAATATCAACCGGGGCGATTCTGCCGTTTTTTTTGCCGGAGCGAAGGAAGCGGTTGTTGTTTCTACCAAGGGGTATGCTACCCGGGGTATCGGGCGCCCGATGCTGGAACAGACAGTAAGAGGGTCGCAGTCGGCATTTAGTGAATCTCTGCGGATCAATACCGGCTTGCTGCGGACTATGCTGCCGTCAAACGATCTGGTGACTGAAATTATAACAGTAGGTGATCGTATTCCGGCCAAATGCGCCATCATCTATATGAAATCCATTGTCAATCCGGCTTTAGTCCGGGAGGTTAAGCGCCGTATCCGGAGTATCCGTACTGATTATATTGTCGATATCGGGATATTGGAACAGTTTATCGAGGATCACCCCAAGATGCCTTTTCCCCAAATGCTGTCTACCGAGCGGCCTGATCGGACGGCGGTCAATATTGTTGAGGGCCGGGTTGCTATTTTGCTTGACGGAATTCCTTTCGCTCATATTGCGCCGGTGAGCTTTTTTAGTTTTTTTCACACCATGGAAGATTTTAGTTTAAAAATACCTGCCGGCAGTTTCATGCGGCTGCTGCGGTTAGTTTCCTCTTTCTTCACCATTACTCTGCCTTCCATTTATCTTGCGATTAATTATTTCCATCCGGAAGCGCTGCCGACGGAAATGCTGCTGGCAATTGCCGGTGCCAGGGAAGCCGTTCCATTTCCGGCCTTGCTGGAAATCGTGATTATGGAAGCCTCCTTTGAGCTTATTCGGGAAGCCGGTTTGCGTATACCCGGTATGCTTGGTTCTACCATTGGCATTGTCGGCGCCATCATTCTTGGTCAGGCGGCGGTTGCCGCCAATATTGTCAGTCCTGTCCTGGTGGTTGTGATTGCGATTACCGGGTTAGCGTCCTTTGCACTACCGGATTATCGATTTTCTTTTGGTGTCCGGCTTACCCGATTTATTTTTTTGCTGCTGGCCGCTTCCTTGGGACTGGTTGGAGTTTCTTTCGGGTTACTGTTGCTGACGGTAATGTTATCTTCCATGAAATCAATCGGCGTTCCCTATATGACTCCCATCGGGCCAAAAACAAACGCCGGTTTAGATGCAGTTATACGGGGACCGGTATTTCAGCAGGAATTCCGACCTGATGAGCTGAATGCGCAGGATGAAAGAAGGCAGCCTCGCATAAGCCGTCAATGGATTAAAAGACACGGTGAGAGGGGAAATCGGCAGTGAGCTATAAGACGGGACGAATGGGGATGGCTGAGGGCATTGCTTTGGTTTTTGTTTTAACAATTCCGCGGCTGTTTTTGACGGCACCGGCCGAGGTTGTCGATGCAGCCGGGCCAATCGGCTGGCTTATCCCTCTGTTTTCCAGTATTACGCCGCTAATCGCATTTTGGCTGCTGGTTTATGTTTTAATGCAGACAGCGGGAGACGATTTGTTTACTGCGGCTCAACATTTTCTGGGACCGATAGTAGGATTTGGTATTGGCCTGTTTTATGCCGTTATGTTTTTGCTGAATGCAGCAATCTTATTAAGACAGTTCGCCGAGAATACGCTTTTGACAGCGCTGCCGTTGCTGGAGTTTAGTACCGCTGTCGGTTTATATGTTCTGGTTGCGGCGATAGTAATATACGCGAGTATTGAGGGACTGTCACGGGCTGCCTATATCATTCTTCCCTTTGGCACCGTTGCTATCATTATCAGTCTATTATTACTGTTTCCTTTTTATAATTTTTATCACTTGTTTCCCTGGCAGGGAAAAGGACTGGGAACGTTATTCAAATCCAGTATTTTGCTATCCGGAGCTAATATCGGAGTGATAGCCCTTGCCATTCTGGCCCCTTCCTTTCAGAATTTGAGGACAATTAAAATTGCCGGCCTTTTTGGTTTGGGCGGAGTCGCCTTATTGAGGACAGCTTCGACACTGGCCTTTGTCATGATATTCGGCTGCGGCGCCGGCCGGGAAAAAACACTGGCTTTTTTTGAAATGGTGCGATTGGTGAACTTAAGCCGTTACTTACAGCGGGTCGAGGCATTGTTTATTTTATTATGGGTCATTGTTGGTGTGCTTGCGATTGCGGCAAATTTATATGTTGGCATGTATCTGATTACCCGTTTATTTAATTTGCCGGCACTTCGGCCGATTATTCCGATTGTTTGTTTGTTGATAGCGCAAATAGCGATGATTCCTGACGATATTACCGACGTTATTCAACTGGCCAGAGAATTCAATATAATATATATGAATGTCGGTCTCTATGCTATTCCGTTCCTGTTATTCATCGCCGCTTTCATCAGACGCCGGAAAAGGAGGGCTGGGGCGTGTACTGCAGAATCATAGCCAGTCTGCTGCTTATCTGTATGGCGACACTATCACTTGGATGTTTTGGTTCCCGGGAAACAGATGAAGTAGCGTATGTATTAGCCATTGGAATCGATAAGTCGGATGAGGCAGGTATGATTAATGTTACTTACCAAATCGCAATTCCCAGAACGCTGGCCGGCGGTCCTGCCGCTGGAGCAAAGAGTGAGAAAGATGTTATAGACGTCACAATAAAAGCACCTTCCTTAGCGGAGGCGCGCTCCTTGTTAAACAGTGTTGAGTCCCGGGCAGCTAATTTATCCCATAACAAAATTTTCATTTTTGGGGAAGAATATGCCCGTGAAGGGATCGGTGATGTTCTTGGCCCTTTGCTGCGTTTTCGCGAGTTTCGCGGCTCGATGTTCATCATGGTTGTAAAGGACGATACTGCAAAAAATTATATTAATAAAAACAAGCCTAAACTGGAAGCGCTGCCCTCCCGCTTTTATGAGAGTATGTTTTTAACTTCAGGCGAAACTTCTTATTATCTGCAAACATTTCTGCATGATTTTTATACTCGCCTGAAGTCCGGCGGTGCTTCACCAATCACTGCTCTGGGCGGGATATATTCAGATAGCAGTCCGGTTGAGCCTGCGACACCCCCAAATCCTCCGGGAAAAGCCAATGAATATACCGGCTCTCTGCCACGACAGCGGGAAGAGGATAATCCGGCAGAGCTGATTGGAACGGCACTGTTTAAACAGGATAAAATGGTGGGCACCTTAACGAGCAATGAAACTCGTATGCTGGCAATTTTAGATAACAAATTTCATAAAGGCTTTTTTGTTCTGGAAGATCCGTTGATGCCTAATAAAAGCGTACATGTTAATCTTCGCCTTGGGCACGGACCGGAAATTAAGGCTGACAGCAGAGAGGGTCAGGCTTTTATCACCATTGACATCTTTCTTGAGGGCGAAATTACCAGCATTCCCAGCGGAATCAATTATGAGCAGCGGGAGTACCGGACAATTTTGGAACAAGAAGTATCTCAGGTTATCCGGCAGGATATGTTGAAAATGATCAGCAAGACACAACGGCTGGGGGTTGATCCGGCAGGCTTTGGCGATCATTTCCGGAAGAACTTTGCGACGCTGCCGCAATTTGAAAATGCACATTGGGATCAATTGTATCAACAGGCAGAAATTAACGTATCGGTTGAAACAAAACTGCGCCGTTCCGGACTGCTGTGGAAGACTTCGCCGATCATGTAAAGACGGTGGGAAAAGGTGGTTTATGTGGATACTCTATATGAAATTTTAGCGGTTATAGTGAGTTATTATTCCTATACCTATGCCAAATGGCTTGGCAGTCACGGCAATAAGCGGGGGATGATCGGAGTGTTCCTGCTGATATTGGCGGGATTAAGCATAACCGTTTATCGGAGTATGCAATAAGCAAAAGGACGTAAGCGGAATAAAACTATTGACACACAGTGATTTCCATGTTATTATCATAACAATTTAATATTAGTAAAACTCTTATCCAGAGAGGTCGAGGGACTGGCCCGATGACGCCCGGCAACCAGCGCACAGTGCGAAGGTGCTAACTCCAGCAGGAGAAATCCTGAAAGATGAGAGGAAGGCGACTGGCAGTCAACCCTTTCCTCGGAAAGGGTTTTATTATTGTAAAAATGGAGGAAAATCTATGAAAAAAATCGGACTCTTCTTAATCGGTTTATTAGCATTTGCAATGATTTTAGGCGGCTGCGGCAACAGCAATTCTTCTGCGCCGGCTTCGTCTAAAAATACAGTTTTGAAAGTCGGGGCAACGGCGGTACCTCACGCTGAAATTTTGAATTTTGTTAAACCGCTGCTGGCAAAAGAAGGTGTGGATCTGCAAGTAGTGGAATTCAGCGACTATGTTCAGCCTAATCTGGCGCTATCGTCGAAAGAACTGGATGCAAATTTTTTCCAGCACATTCCCTACCTGGAAAAGTTCAGCACAGAACATAACTTGCCGCTGACCTATACGGTGAGAGTGCATCTTGAGCCTATGGGAGTGTATTCGAAAAAAGTAAAGAATTTGAGTGAACTGGCTGACGGTGCTCAGGTTGCGATTCCCAATGATCCCACAAATGGGGGCCGGGCTCTGGCTGTATTGGAAAAGGCCGGTCTGTTGAAGCTCAAAGAAGGAACCGGCGTTAAGGCTACAGTTGGCGATATCGTTGATAATCCCAAAAAGTTGGTGATTCGCGAATTAGAAGCTCCGCTGCTGCCCCGGGCTTTGGATGACGTGGCAATTGCAGTTATCAATACTAATTATGCATTGACAGCTAATTTATCGCCGAATAAAGATGCACTCTTTATTGAATCGAAGGATTCGCCATACGCCAATATTCTTGCTATTCGCCAAGGCGACGAAAATAGGCCGGAAATTCAGAAGCTGTCTAAGATACTGAATTCGGCAGAGGTTAAGCAGTTTATCAATGACAAGTATCAGGGTGCTATCTTGCCTGCATTCTAAATATATGATTAGCTGATCAGAACACTGAAGGCTAAAGCAGCGGTTATTTAAAGGCCGTTACTTTAGCTTACTATTTTGCAGGGATATAGAGGTGGGATCAGGTGTCGGGTAAAAAGAATCAAACTGGTTCTAAGACAGCAAATTGTATTACTCCCCAAATTATGGACCAGATTATTTCCATATTAAAAAGTACGTTTCATGGCAATGTTTCGTTAATCACGCAGGATGGCCGCTTGGTTCAAATTGAGCGCAATGAGAAAATCCGTCCCTGCGATATAGCAAGCAAAGGCGGCAATCGGGTAAACAGTTCGGCAGGAAAACAAGATGATTCCGCTGTGCGGGCAAAAGTTCAGGAAGCTTGCGCCGCTTTAGAATACGGCCAAGTGGTCATTGTGATTAAAGAGGGGAAAATTGTTCAAATTGACCGTACGGAAAAACAGCGGTTCCCATCGCTAATGGGAATTTATGGTGACGGTATCTAAGATGAACAATGCGAAATAGTACCTTGTAGATTGGGTAATAGAAAATAAATATGCTTGGCTGATCAGAAAAACAAAAGACTAAGACCGATTTTGATAATTGGTCTTAGTCTTTTGTTTCATTTCTAGAGAAACATCGTCGCTACATCTTGATTTTATTATATAGTTAATAACTATATAACTATCATATTTTAATATTTAACATTTATAAAAAATAGCATTATTATAATAAGAAAAGGACTAATTGAGGTATATAGACATGAACCATTTGAAAATCAAGGTTGTAGCGCAGTTAATAGTCATTGGCGTATTGGCGGGAATTACAGGGATCATATTGACGATAACTCTACATATGATTCAGCAATGTGCCTTTGGGGGGTATAGCGATACATCTTTTCGGGAGATAGTGGAGCACACATTACCTTGACGACGGTTATTGGTACTCGTAGGCTGTGGCGCTGTCGTAGGGTGCGGCTGGGTAGGTATAAATCGATATGGAGCAAAGTTAGTGGAAATTAAGACATCTGTAAATGACTCGCAGCAACAGATGCCTTTTAAAACTACGATTTGTCATGGGCTATTGCAGATTGTGACAGTAGCTCTAGGTTCTCCTTTAGGACGAGAGGTGGCACCACGGGAAATTAGTGCTGCTTTTGCAACGAAATTAAGCCAGTTGTGTCACGTTGATGAGCGAACGCATAAACTCTTAGTAGCATGTGCTTCAGGAGCTGGGCTAGCGGCGGTATATAATGTGCCTCTGGCATCAGCGGTATTTACGTTAGAAACACTGTTAGTTGATTGGAGCTTTTCTTCCCTTGGAGCAGCCATGTTGTGCTGCGGGACAGCTGTATAGTAATCTTCAACAGAAACGGCCCTGTACGGAATCAGGCAGACACATCAAACCCGCTTTTAAATGAGCAATGGGATCGTCATGTACCTTTGACAGATCATCCAGATAACCAATTTTTTATGATCTTATGCCCTAACCTACTGTCGATATGATAACAATGTGGGAAGAATATTCTTCCATTAATAAAAATCATTATAATTTAATGCTAAATAACGATACATAGTGATTCAAAGGGCATTTCGGTCCATAACGTTTTTTAAAGCGCGTTAATAGGACTAAATGCCCCTTTCTTTTTTAGATGGAATGGCTATAATTGGAATGGATATATAGTTTATCCGAAGACCAAGTCTCTCTACGACTCCGGTTTCTACAAGCGGGAGTTAAGAGCGGCTAAGTTCCTGGATGAATTCGATTAAAATTCAGATGG
>JBDKTO010000027.1 GCA_039680175.1 Veillonellales bacterium
AGACAGTCGCTCAAATTAAGGAACTGACAAAGCAGATTGAAACATCCATGAATGAGACAGCGGATGCTTCCCAATCCACCTTGGCGGTGACGGAAGAAACATCGGCGGCTGTGGAAGAAGTAAACGCGACAATTGAAGAAATGACCAGTATGGCAAATCATTTATCCGGTATGGCGGCGAACCTATAGAAAAGGAGCAGGGACAATGGCGAAAGATAGTATGAAACTGGTTGTGTTTACGATGGAAACAGATCAGACCGTGTACGAGTACGGTATTCCCATTGAGCAGGTGCAGGAAATTACCCGGCCCAATAAAATTACCAAATTGCCGGGGATGCCTGCTTTTGTCGAAGGTGTTATGAATTTGCGCAAAAGCGTGATTCCGGTTGTCGATATCAAAAAAAGATTTGATATTGGCATCACTACGGCGAAAGATACAACCCGGATTATTGTAGTGCAGGTAAACGGACAAAGATGCGGGCTCATTGTTGATGATATACTGGAAATTATTCCTGTGGCAGCGGAAGATATGGAACAAACACCGTCGTTTGCAGGAGGAATCGGCTCCGAATATATTATTGGTATCGGCAAGGTGGATGATCGACTGATTATTGCCCTTGATATGGATAAAATTCTAACGGGCAACGAGAAAAAGGAATTAGGAAAAATTTCAGATTAATGAGGACTGAAATAAATTGTAGAAATTAATAGTATAAAGCAGAGAGGAAGATAAGTTATGAACCAAAATAAATTAAACAGTAAAAATGATTCGGATTTAAACAATGTAAAACTTACAGATGTGATTGACATAGAATTTCTCCAGCGATTTCAGGACGATTTCGCCAAAGGAATGGGATTAGCTAGTGTAACCGTCGATGTAGACGGCAATCCGGTAACCGATCCCAGTTATTACACCCGGTTTTGTGAGAATTATACCCATTCTACTGAGTGTGGTGATAAACGCTGTGCTGAGTCTCATAAAAAAGGTGGGGAAGAGGCTGCACGTATCGGAAAACCGGTTGTGTATGAATGTCATGCCGGTTTGATTGATTTTGCGGCGCCCATTATGCTGGAAGGTAGACTGATCGGAACAATTTTAGGCGGACAAGTATTAATTGATTCCCCTCAAGAAGAAAAATATCGCCGGATAGCGAAAGAAATCGGTGTAAATGCCGACGAGTATGTGGGAGCTGTAAATGAAGTCAGCAAACTGTCGAAGGAACGAATCGAAGCCGCAGCAAATGTGCTATTTATTGTAGCCAATAGTATGTCAAAGTCTGCTTATCAGCATCTAAAATTGAAAGGGGTAACTGAAACTCTCAATGAAAGCTTGTTGCAAATATCTGCTACAATGGAAGAACTGGCAGCTTCAGCCGGTACTGTAAATAATAACCAGGCGAGCTTAAATGAAGAGATCAAAAACGTCAATACAGTCACCGGAAAAATTGACGAGGTCATGGAATTCATTAAAGAAATTGCCGACGAAACACGATTACTGGGATTGAATGCCGCAATCGAAGCTGCCAGAGCGGGTGAGGCCGGACTAGGATTTGGCGTCGTTGCCGAAGAGATACGGAAGCTGTCCGCCGATTCTAAACAGACCGTTGGTAAAATCAAAGAATTTACCAATGTGATAAAATCTTCTGTCGACAATACTGTACATATGGGCAATGAAACATTGTCAACAGTAGAGCAGCAGGCAGCGGCAATTGAAGAAGTAACTGCAAGCGTTCAGGACATTACCCAACTAACTTCCCAGTTAAACGACTTAGCTCATGAAAAATAATAGGTAACGTTCTGCTTAAGGGAGATGAACAATTGTGGCCACAATTCGGTTAGTTGTCTTTGAATTAAACGGTGAAGAGTATGCCGTTGATGCCTTATCCGTTAATGGCATTTTACGATTAAAAAAATTTGAAATAAAAAAAGTTCCCGGATTACCCCAGGTCATTGAAGGCATGATTAGTTTACGTGGTAAAGTCAATTATATTTTTAATTTAAAATCTAAGTTTGGTTTTCCTGAAATACAGTCGACGGAAGAAAGCAAAATTATTATGCTCAATGTGCAAAATTCCATTGCCGGATGTATTGTCGACGAAGTAACCGATATTGTTAAAATTGAAGACACGGATTTACAAATACCGCCGAACTTTATTGCTCAGTATAATGCCAACTATATTCGGGGTATTGTGAAAGTCGGTGAACGCTTAATTGTTGTTTTGTATGCGGATAAACTATTATCTACCGAAGAATATGACGCAGTCTGCAGCTCAACGCATTAAATTTTTTAGAAGAAATTGCCACTATTTGTCGTTATTAGCGACAAATAGTGGCTCCTTTTTCATTTGTTGATATATTCCTTATTTTCCTTTTATAATAACTGATAGAATAAACCGTGTTCTGTGCAGTACCAAATCAGCATTCCGTGTCCTCTTTTGGGGATACGCACAGCCAAATTCCACTCGGGATACTGCTTGATTAAATGAATACAATCGCCTGTGGCAAAAGCCATAAAAGAAATATAATGCGTCTTTGTCATGGGGTGATCAC
>JBDKTO010000028.1 GCA_039680175.1 Veillonellales bacterium
ATGACAATCTGTCTGTTTGTGGTGCTCAAAAATAGACAGAAAAGACAGGGAGGCCATTATTTCTCAATCTCTCTGTCTTTTCCGTTGTTTCTTTGTCGTTTTGTTTTCTTAACTTAATGACATTGCCTAATCCGCCCTCTTCCCTGATCTTCTACATGCATGTCCCCAGCCGAATCGTATCACAGCAAATTAGGGGCGATCGCTAATGCCTGACGGGTTTCCGCCATAATGTTTTCGATAATATCCTGAGCCGGTTCAATTTTTCCCAGTAAACGCAAACTTTGCCCGGCCTGCACCATCCCATTGTCCACATCACCTTCGACGGCTGCCAGCCGGCTGGTACCCGCAGCCACACGATCCAATTCGGCAGCAGGCGTTCCCTGTCGCTCCAATGCCAAAAAATGCTCCGTAAATTTATTTTTTATACCTCGCACAGCATGCCCGCTGCTTAACCCGGTAACAACAGTATCCGTATCTATAGCTGCCAGCAGCTTCTGCTTGAAGTTTGGATGTACCGAACATTCTTCCGCCAATAAAAAACGTGTTCCCATCTGAACCCCTGCCGCTCCCATAACCAATGCGGCAGCCAGTCCCCGCCCATCGGCAAAACCGCCGGCAACAACAACCGGTATATCCACTTCGGGAATGACTTGAGTCATTAAAGCCATAGTCGTTAACACACCAATATGCCCGCCGGCTTCCATACCTTCCACTACAATCGCATCCGCTCCGGCGTCCTGGACTCGTTTCGCCAATTTGACATTCGGTACAACCGGAATAATTTTTACACTGGCCTGCTTAAATTTAGGGAAAAACGGAACAGGATTTCCTGCGCCCAAAGTAACAAAGGCCACTTTTTCAGCACAAATTACATCGACAATTTCATCCTTATTCGCCGCCATAAGCTGGACATTCACCCCGAAAGGCTTATCTGTCAAAAATTTTGCTGCCTTGATTTGTTCCTGAACCCACTCAGCCGTCCGGCCGCCGGCGGCTATAATACCGGCCCCCCCTGCCTGGGAAACAGCCGCAGCCAGCTTGCCGTCAGATACCCAGGCCATTCCTCCCTGGATGATCGGATATGTCACATTTAACAACTTTGTCAATTTTGTACTCATCTGAACAACCCCTTTTACATTGATAATAGTCTACATGGAAAAATTCCCTAGCGCATGGCATATTCCTGCCGTTTTGGCAATCCTAGATAGTATTCACCGATATTTTTATTTCTCTATTCAAAAAATTCCTTTACAATCTTGTCTAAGAGACTTATAATGAAAGACTGTATAATAGAGATAATATTCAGTGTACACCCACTAATTCCTATCTCAACTTTTTTTATTCGAAAGTTTTCTATTTTTGCTTTTTTGAGGAAAAATATACGCTTCACTGCGTAAAAATAGAAGCAAAGGGGCGATATGTATGAAACTGATTGGCAAGCATCTGACTGTTGATATGTATGGCTGCAGCTTTGAAAGCTTAGATAATCTAGTTTTCGTTAAAAATGCGATGCTGACAGCCGTAGATAAGGCCAACATGACTCTGCTTGATTTTACTTATCACAAATTTCAGCCACAAGGCTTGACTGCTTTAGCATTATTAGCAGAAAGCCACATGAGTATTCATACATACCCTGAATTAGGGTATGCCGCTGTTGATGTTTTTACCTGCGGTGAACAAAGCCGTCCGGATAAAGCCGTAGCCATTCTTCGCCATCTGTTTAAACCCACAAAAGTAAAAACTACCAATATTCGTCGCGGCGACTTCGGTTCAGTAAGTGATATGAAACCGAAAGTAAAAGTTCACGTTACCCCGTTACGCCGCGTCCGTGATACCGGAGTAAAAGTATTCCACTTTCTTTCCCGTACGAAGTAAGTACCAAAGCGCCGCATGTTATGCGGCATTTTTTATTTTAGTCTATCAAAACATAAATGATAGAGGATGATCGACTGATGCTTCTGACACCATTCTAACAGACTTGGCTACGTCTTATTTTGAACCAATCCCCTGATAACCGTTAACAACCACTTCAATTTCACCGGAACGAGGATTAAATATTAAACCATGTATCGGTACATCCTTAGGGATTAAGGGATTGGTCCTAATTTTTGCCACTACCTGCTCCACATTATCAACGGGATGATGAAACTGATCAATCCACTGTTCCAATTCAGGTTCAACCATCTTAATTGCGTCTGGCGAAATGCCTCGCGCCAGCATTTTTTCAATCAGCCCCCGGGAGCTTGAGTGAGCTACGCCACAATCCAAATGCCCTATAACCATGACCTCATTCACATTCAGTTCAAAGATGGCTACAACCAGACTGCGAATCGTCGCTTCAAACATGCCGGTAACCGAATTACCGGCGTTTTTAATAACTTTGGCCTCGCCGCGTCCAATTCCCAATGCCGGTTCCAAAAAATCCACCAAACGAGTGTCCATACAGGTAAAAATAGCCAACTGACGCTTGGGAAGTTTGCTGATATAGGAGTCATCAGCAAATTCACTAGGCAAATGGGCCACAAATAGGCGATTTGCTGCTAGAACTTGCTCCAAAATATTCATACCCCATCCTCCTTACTTCATTTAAAGTACATATTCAACAAAGTGCTATATATATACCTGCAAGCCTTATCTTCATAATTCTACATTCGGCGGTTCGAACTCATCCAGAACAATAGGAGTGATAACTGGACTTCTTGCTGAACTACTAAACAGCTTTACGGATACTTGATCCCCAGCAGCTTCTTTCCCGACTACCTTTTCACCCAGGCTAACGGCAGATCCCGCTCTGAAACACTTGCCGGTATTTAAATTCCGGAATCGAACGTCATATTTCCCCGGATCCAGATCATAAATTACAAACTGCTCCCCCCGCCGAATGCTGCATGCTCTAACAAGCTCTTCACCTGTTTCATGTAAGTAATAGATTGCTACTTTAACATGAAAACCATTCTGTGTATTATCTAAAAGTATCGTTCCATGGCCCGTGGTCTGTCTTGGACTAAAATCTGCTATATAGCCGGTTTGTATTGGCTCATCAGCTTGAGGAATAAAAGGTTTAACAACTTTGCCGCCGTTCTTGCTTTTCACAGACACAGCCGGCTCATTCCCCTGCACGTGAAGCGAATATGAACCATTAAAGAAATTCAAATAGCGTAATAAAAAAAGGACTCCCAGAAAAACAAATACACCGGCGACTCCAACCCATAATTTTTTATTTTTCCAAGGGTTTGTTTCAGAAGCAAAAGGCATCACAATCCACCTCCCCTAACTGGTACTATCTTCCTTGTGTTATCGCTAAAACCCTGCTTATTATATGAAAAGTGCATTGATGAATATTCCAGCTTTGCGGTTCATAGCTCATAGCTCATAGCAAAAAGCACTCATTTTCATGAGTGCTTTTTGCTTCAACCAGCAGCTATCTATCCTCCCAGGCCGTTTCCAGCCAAGTACTTTCGACGTTTATGGGCTTAACTACTGTGTTCGGT
>JBDKTO010000029.1 GCA_039680175.1 Veillonellales bacterium
GCGATTACGCCCTGCACTCCACCGACAATTGATATCGGGATCAGAAAAATTGGATTTCCAAGAACCAGGGCAGCTGCAATTATCAGCTTGACATCCGCACCTCCCAAAACACCAAATTCCCAAAGCACCCACACGACAAGGATGAGAAGACAAATCAACGTCGCCGCAGGTTGAAAAATTGCAGCAAATGCGGACAACGTAAGAGCAAATGCTAGACGTTTTTCTCGGGGGTTGAAATCTGAGACGTGTGTCAGTGCAATCATCAACAATACTGGAGCCCATAAGCCATTGAAAAGGGCATAGATACCTGCGCCAACCATTACTCCAAAGGTTAATGGCATAGGAACTTGGTGATTGCGGAGATCGTAGACCATACAGGCAAATAACAGGGCTAAGATGGCGAATTTAGCGATCAGAAGGTTCTCCTATCCATTCTGCATCTAGGCAAGGTGCTTAAAAAAATTAAAGCTGGACACACTTCTACGCCCAGAAGGTTATGTCCAGCCAACGATTAATCAAAGATTGTCTATTAATAATTATAATGACGGAATGGAGTTATCCAAGGTGGCCATTTCCTAGAGAGCAGTAACAGCCTACAAAACTTTACAAAGAGTTAACATCGGATTTGGTACTATGAATATAGTTCAATAAGTCAATAAATTAGGATAGGATCTCAAGAAAGTAGTAGACATGAAAAGACGATCACTTTTGGTGGGACTAATCGTCATAGTTCTCTCCGTGACGTTGGTCGGAAAGGCAATTGCTGCTGGAAGTTTCAGTACATACAATATGACGATTCCTAAACTTGGTGGATCAAACACAACCAGCAACGTTACAAAAGTAAGTTCTTCTGATAAAGCTGTGGTTTGTAGTGACCAAATTGGGGGAGGTTACACACTCAACGCAAGGATCGAGCTCCTTAACGGCAGTGTCGCTGCGGGTTATCAATCTATCAGTAACGACCAGCGAAGGGAATATACACTTAACCCTTCAACAGCAGGGTCTTCGTACCACGCTCGCATCGCCACGACAATATTTATACCTGTTGACGTTCAATCTACCGGGTGGTGGAGCCCAGATAATCCCGGAAGTTGCGGTTTCTAGCAGACCAAGTAATTAAGAGCAAATATGGGAATGTTATATTACCCCCCATACTTGCTCTTCTTTTTTTTTTGAAACCTAGGGAATTAATATATGTTTCGAGAAGAGTTTAAGCGTGCATTCATAAATTATGGATTCTTAACAGCTGTTGTTGTCGGTCTACTGGCGCTCAGCCAAGGTTTGTCCGATTATTTATCTGGCCCACCAATGACCTCTGAGTATTTGTCAAAATTACCACTCTTTTATAATAACTCTTATGATGCATTTATATGGTCACAACGAGGAATAATTGGATTGCTCGGGCCATTACTGGCAGTTCTACCTTTCTCCGATTCTTATCTAAATGATAGAACGTCAGGATTCTTAAGAAATATATTGAGCCGATCATCATATAAGGAATATCTTTTTGCAAAATATTGTTCCACGGGCTTATCTGGTGGGTTTGCAATAGCAATTCCCATGACTATTTTTTTCCTGGTTATGAACATTGTGTTTCCACGGGGTATAAATACAAATCCTTATGAACTACGAATTATATCCACGCCAGAGGCTTTAGGGCCATTTGGATTTTTTTATCAAAATAACCCTGACTTATATGTTTTTTTGTTAATCGGGTTGGGATTTATATTTGGTATGGTTTATGCTATTCTGGGATTGTCCCTTTCAATGTTTATAGAGAACAGGTATGTTGTGCTTGCCACCCCCTTTGTGCTTTTTATGATAACGCATTACATATTAGCGCTTTTCAGGCAGCCCGCATGGTCACCGTTATCAGCTCTAGTTCCACATTGGTTAATCGGAATAACATGGATTCACATTGGCATTAGCTTGGGAGGGATCTTCCTGGCTAGCTCAATGGGCTTTTTCCTGGGTTCTCACGGAAAAGAAGTGAGAGCCTGAGATTATGCATTTCTTTTCCTTTCCCACAGATTATTTATTTTCGGAAATAGAGAAGGGACAATGACGGACGGATATTCTGAGATTAGTAGAACGGCTCGCTTCATTTGGCTCCAAATAACTGGAAAAATCATCCGAAAGAGGTGGCTCATCCCTGTTCTGATCGCGTTAGTAATTGGATCAAATGAAACTAATCGATTTGTATTGCAAAGAACCGTTTATGGTAATTCATACAACGTTTGGGATATTTTATTTTCAGTTTTTTCGAATGGTAACTATCTTCTATTCGTTTTAAATAACATATTTCTGTTTTTAATCTTTGATATCACAACCGAATCAGAATTTGGTCAAACCCTCATATTAAAGTTAGGTTCAAGAGAAAAGTGGTGGGTAAGCAAAGTCGTATTACTTGGAATTTCTGTAATCTGCTTTGCCACAATCAATATTGCCATTGTTTTTG